>JALZJF010000124.1 GCA_030859905.1 Acidobacteriota bacterium | reverse complement strand
GCCGCCCGTTAACACGGGCTGATGCTCATCTTCGTTGCTTTCCTGGGGCTCACGCCCCAGGCTTTACGCTGCCGCCTGCTACCGCAGGCTGGATTAGAATGATGGTTCATGAATAATCCGGGCTAGGAGTCTGTCGGAAAAATCGGATTTCTCTGTGTAACCTCCATGATCTCCGTGTCTCCGTGTTGAAATTGCTAAGAAAAGATGCACCACGGAGGCACGGAGTACACGGAGAAGCTTTTTTCCGACAGACTGCTAGAGCTCGATTTGCAAAGCTGAGATGATCGGCGCAAAAGAGAGCAATTCTTTAATGGCCTCATCGCTAAGGGGAACGTCGGTTTCGATCAGTGCCAGGGCCTCGCCGCCACGCTCGCGACGGCCAAGATGAAAGCGGCTAATGTTAACGCCGCGTTCTCCGAGGGTTGTACCTACACGACCGATAACACCGGGCACGTCCTGGTTTCGCATCACTAACATGTACCCGTGAGGTACGGCCTCGATATGGAATCCATTTAGCTCGGTGATTCTGCCTTGACGTGCCTGTTCACCGTATTCAAAAAGCGTCCCTGAAAGACTCTGCTCGCCGGTGCTGGTTACTACATAAGTGCGAATCGCCGGGACCGAAAAGACTGCTGAACGGAGGTAGGTGGTGTTGATAGTGATACTTCGCTCGTCGGCAATCAAGAATGCATTCACCGCATTTACGCGGGCGCTGACGTCTCGCAAGAGTCCGGCCAGAAACGATCTGGTAACCGGGGCAGCGTTTAAGTCTACAATCTCGCCGGCATATTCAATCCTCACCTCCCGCACCGCTCCGTCAACCAGTTGTGCCTGAAAGCGACCGAGGCTTTGAGCAAGTTCGATGTAAGGCTGCAACGCATTTAGCTCCTTCGCGCCCAGCGCGGGAATATTCACAGCCCCACGCAGAGCCCCGCTGAGGAGGTAATCGCGCATCTGTTCAGCAACTGTAAAGGCGACACCCTCCTGAGCTTCAGCAGTAGAGGCCCCCAGATGCGGAGTAGCTATTACTTCATCAAGAGCCAACAAAGGATGATCGGCTCGGGGCGGTTCCTCAGTAAAAACGTCCAGCGCTGCGCCGGCTACCAGTCCCGACTTGATCGCATCCAATAGCGCCGCCTCATCGACCAGCCCTCCGCGCGCACAGTTGATTATCCGGACCCCCTTCTTCATTTTGGAGAACGCGTCCGTCCCGACAATTGAGCGCGTTTCCGACGTCAAGGGTGTGTGCACGGTAAGAAAATCCGCGCGCGCGAAAACGTCATCCAGCAGCGCCACTTCGATGTCCAGATCACGCGCTTGTTCAGGCGCGATGAACGGGTCATAAGCGACGATATTCATTCCGAAAGCGCGTGCCCGACTGCTAACGGCGCGCCCAATGCGGCCCAGACCAATGATGCCGAGCGTCTTACCCTGCAGCTCCACGCCAATAAAACTTTTGCGCTCCCATTTACCCAAGCGCAAGCTGCTGTTCGCCTGGGGTACCCGTCGGGCCAGTGCGATCAGTAGCGCCATGGTGTGCTCTGCGGTTGTGATCGTATTACCGTCGGGAGCGTTCATCACGACGATCCCGCGTGCCGTTGCCGCCGGCACATCGATATTGTCTACTCCGACGCCGGCCCTTCCCACCACTCGCAGATCCGGCGCGCCCCCAAGAACATCAGCAGTTACCTTCGTTTCACTCCTGACTACCAGACCCTCGCACCCCTGCAGGGCAACGATGAGATCAGCATTGGCAAGCTTCGTCTTTTTCTCAAGCAAAAAACCGGCAGCCCTGAGCGGCTGCAGGCCGGTATCGCTCACCTCGTCGGCGATTAATATTCTTATGTTCTTCATGGGTTCCCGGATTATATCGGGTTTTATTTCTGGATGTCTCCTGGGCAAGGTGGTGATAGACTCTGGCACGCTTTACCTTAGTCCCGGATTATTCATGAGCTGCGGTGTTTTGCAGTGAGCCTGCGAAGGCAGGCGGCAGCATACAGCCTGGGGCGTGAGCCCCAGGTCACTGCACACAAAGAGTCCCAAGCCTGCGAAGGCAGGCGACAGTGCGAACCAAATCGCGCTCGTCTCAAACAACGCGCTGCCGCCCGTTACACGGGCTGATCTTCGCTGCTTTCCTGGGGCTCACGCCCCGGGCTGTATGCTGTCGCCCGCTTACGCAGGCTGGATTAAATCATGGCTCATGAATAATCCGGTTCAGGATCTGTCGAATTCAGTCGAGCTTTTGTCATTTACGATTGAACTGACATCTGTAATCGATTTCAATTCAGAAGCATCTAACTGAGGGAGACAGTCCAAAGTGATTACAACTGTCTGTTTAAATAGCAACTCGAGGAAGTTTACCGAGAACTGCATTGCAGCGGATATCAGCGAACTACGCCTGGAAGATGGCAACATCATCTGGGCCGACGTGAGCGATCCGACCAGCCGGGATTTTGAAGAGCTGGGTGAAGAGTTTGAATTCCATCATCTCTCGATAGAAGATTGCCGAAACGCGCACGAGCGACCCAAGGTCGAAGAATATACAGGTTACTATTTCATCGTGCTCTATGAGGCTGCACTCGTCGGACCCAACGACCGTCTTGAATTACGCGAACTAAATATCTTTCTCGGCAAGAACTACCTCGTCACAGTACATAGTCGTCCCATCCGGGCGATTGAAACAGCAAAGCGGCTCTGGCATGAGTGGACGGATCGCGCGGAACAAGGTTCAGGTTTGCTCGCCTATCTTCTGATCGACGCGATTGTTGACGATTATCTGCCGCTGCTCGACATCGTCAGCGAACGTATGGACGATCTCGAAGATTCAATTTTCGGTGAATGGCGAGCAGAGGTCATCGAAGACATTTTCACTATCAAGAAGAAACTGCTTTACCTGCGTCGCTCGATAACTCCGCTCCGCGACGTCTTCAATACTATGCTCAGGCGCGAACAGCCCATTTTTCCGCGAGAAACGCACGTCTATTTCCAGGATGTGTTCGACCATCTCATTCGGGTAGCCGATACCATTGACTCTCTGCGCGATATGCTCAGTTCCACCATGGACGCTTATCTCTCCGTTTCCGGCAATCGCATGAACAAGATCATGAAGCGGCTCACTTCGATCGCAACGATTTTGATGTCCGTAACTCTGGTCGCCGGAATTTACGGGATGAACTTTGATTTCATGCCCGAATTGAAATGGCGTTTCGGATACGTTTACGCTCTGCTCTCGATGGTAGGGGTCGGATTGGCGCTTTATGTCTACTTGAAGAAGGTGAAATGGATATGAAGAATTTCTTGCTCCACAGGCGCTCCAGAAGAAAAGGCAAAAAGGGCGACACCGCTCAGCTCGCTGCCCAGCTTGCTCCGCTCGAAGAGCAGCAGCTTATCCCTGCCGCCGTACAGCGGGTAGGGAGCGGCTCGCAGTCAGGTAATGGCCAGGTGGATCAGGACTATGGGGCGATTATAGTAGACAAAGACGATTTGAATGTCGCGAAGGACATTATGGAGGGCGGGGATGAAAAGAGATTCCTGAGAATGGAGCCGGTCGTTCTCGTGATCCTAGGTTTAATGCTTACCTTCATCGCCTTCATCGCCTGGCAAATTTCGCAAATGCCAGCCAAGTAACAAAAGTTGAAGGGTGGTGCATCTCGAGCGGGGGCGCGCTGCGCTTTGCCCGCCTTCCAAACCTGCGAATTTGCTGGGCTTGCATTGTCAATTCAAGGTTGAGTGGTTTTGAAGCTTGAGCGGGGGCGCGCTCCGCTTGCCACCTTCCTGCAAGTTAACGGGGCTTGAGCCGTCCTTTTGGCGGACGGCGCCTGTTCTTGATCTGCTACATGGGACCGCCGGTGTCGCTGCCGTCGGCGCGGCCACCGCTGCGCTCGGGGTTCGGGGTTCCGTCGGGTGATGGAATTGAAGTTTCCTCGGACACCTTATCAGGCTTTGAATCAGTGCTATCCAAATCCTGCACCGTCTCTTTGCTGGTCGCGTCAGACTGACGCTCTTCGATTTTTTGCTTCTTCTCGCGGTTGTTCGAGTCGGTACGCTCTGCGTCCTGCATTTCTCTCCCCTCTTAAAACTGTTCCCTCTTAAATGAGCCAACGAGTTACAACTATAAGCGCGACAGCCAGGCCTGCATATACCCCGGCGACGATATCATCGGCCATGATGCCCAAGCCCGATGGCAAGCGCTCAAGTTGCCGGCATGGATACGGCTTGATGATATCGAACAGTCGGAAGAGCAGGAAAGCCAGGATCGCCGTCCACCAGGCGAAGTCCAGAGTTAATGACACAGGCAACAAGGCAATCATTTGACCCGCAACCTCATCAACCACAACCTTCGCAGGATCTTTCTTTCCGGACAACTTCTCAGTACGTGAAGCCGCCCAAACACCGGCCAGGGCCACGCAACAAATAGTCAGTAGTTCCAGAGTTACGAGCGCATATGCGACCTGGAGCAGGTTCCATTGTTTCTGAGCGCCGATAACGAAAAGAAGTTTTAGAAAAAGGGCGCGCAGGAGCGCGTACACGCCAATCCCGACCAGCGAGCCACACGTGCCGGGAGCCCACGGAATATAACCAACACCGCAGGTGGCAACAGCCAGCGCCACGTAGTCTTTGACGGAGCGCGCAGGCCGCGGAGACGTGGCGATCGCCACCGCAGCAATGATCAGTGGATTCAATTCGTCGCTGGATTCTTTGATCGCCATCGTTGTGCAGGCATCAAAGCATACTCCCCCGTGCCTGCTTCGCGCGAGCGGCGCCAATGGCTGTCTTTACATCCTTCTCTTCTTCTGGAGGAGGAAGCACCGCGGGCATTCCCAGCGAGTCGATCCAGAGTTCGCGCGTCCATCCGGTGGTGTGATAGACATGCTCATCCTCTTCGTCTTCAACTTCATCATGGGCTTCTTTCAGAACCGTGCCATCTCCACCCTTAACCTTTTTGGCGACCTCGCCGATGAGTTCCCAGTTTAGGTGATCTTTTGTCTCTGCCAGCACGACGCATTCTGCTGCAACCAACTGCGCCGCCTCCGGCTTGCCGCCGCTCTTGGCCATCTGCATTGCTTTAACCAGAGACTCGCCGATGTGCCGCACCACTTTTCGTCCGGGCGTCTCGGTTCCCGGATCAAGTCCAAGCTTTTCAAATACGCCTCGCACAACCTCGACGTGGTGCTGAGTCTGCTCCAGATACTCCTGCCACTCCTTCTTCAGATCCTTGTTCACGGCGCAGCCCAAAGCCGTCGTGTAGACTTGCACTCCACCCAACTCAGTTTCGAGCGCCTGGTAGAGTAGTTCGTTCAGTTGGTCCGTTTTCATGATGTCTCCTCAATTTAGTTACCATGTGGCTCAAAGTCTCGCTTACTAGAAGGCTGCTGAGAAACCTTCAGGATGAAGACAGTGAGTTTTGCAGTGCGCCCGCAGAGAAAAGCGGTGACGGCGCTATTGGATTCTTTAGGTTTCAAGGCTCGCCAATCCAAAGCGTCGCGCTCGCCGCCGCCGCCGCCGCCGCCGCACTGCTAATATTTGTTTTTTCAGAAAGCTGCTAGAACTGCCGTATGTTGCCGGAACCAAACGAAACTCGTTACGCGCGCGCCAAGCGCTTAGCAAGGAGGATCCGATTCGGGAAAAAGTCAAAGCCTCAGGTGGTTAAGGTTCTACCCTTAATGAGCCGGTAAACTGCGAGCACGATAATGGCTCCTATGACCGCCAGAAACAAACTCATCAGAAATCCCGGTTCAGTCAAGTCACCCGCAGAATCAACAGACCGCCCGTAGCCAAGTAGCTCACGACCTATGAAGCCACCGATAACCGCGCCTACGATGCCTAGCAGCGTGGTGATAAGAGCTCCACCCGGATCTTTCCCCGGCATAATGGCTTTCGCAATTAAGCCGGCGATCAACCCCAGAACTATCCAGACCAAAATTCCTAGCATTTCTCGTTCTCCTTCATCATGCTGTTTTCGCCTTGTCCTATTCAACAATGCAATCCGAGAGCCACCTCGTCAGAGACGCTTGAAATCTTTCACAAGATTGCTAATGCTTCAGGATATTAAAGCATCGGCCGCCTGTATTTGCGGCAGTCGCACATCAATTCTTTCCTGCTTTCGGTTCCATTGGCGACTCTGATATAGCGGCACGACCTAGCGGTTCCATTGGCGCAAGGATCTCTCAAGGACGAGAATCATACACACGGCCTTCCACAACGTTTTGAAATCAGTTCCCGCGCGTGCGTACGGAATACGATCCACGAAATCACAAGAAAACTCACGAAAACTCAGGGCTCTTTCACGCGCCCCCTTCCTCACCGCAAATTGCTTCTGGAATCATTTTCGCTATGATCTTCGGCAGCCGCGTAGCCGGTGAGGGCCACTGCTGGAACCTGCCCTCCGCTCTCACCGTTCGAAGCTCGTTTCACCAGTGTAGTGTCTCTGCTAAACGATTCGTCCGACCAAATCGTATTCCTGAGCTTCTGTAATCATGACGTTCACGAAATCGCCGGGTTGTGCGTTTAGACCTTCCGGCGCATCATTGATAAGCACGCAACCATCTATGTCCGGCGCCTGTGTCTCGACTCGTCCCTGCCAGAGAAGTTCGCTTTCGTTTGACTCACCTTCGAACATCACCCGGACAGTGTCTCCCACTCTTAACTGGTTTCGACGGCGGGAGATGCGCAATTGCTCTTTCATCAAACGCGCGCGGCGCTTGTTAGCGATCTTCGAGTCGACTTTGTCCCCCAGCTCGAATGCCGGAGTGCCTTCTTCGTCAGAATATGTGAACACGCCAACACGATCGAATTCGACCTTTCTAACAAAGGCCAGAAGTTCTTCAAAATCTTCCTCAGTCTCGCCCGGAAACCCTGTGATAAACGTTGTCCGAATGGCAATGCCGGGGACGCGATCACGAACACGCCGAACCAAACGCTCCAGGCTGGTTCGGTTTCCGCCCCGTCTCATCAGTTTAAGAACTTTCTGCGAGGCATGCTGCAAGGGTATGTCCAGATACTTCACGGCTTTGGGCTCGGTCGCCAGCACCTCGAGAAACGCTTCGCTAATATGAGTTGGGTAGGTGTACATCACGCGTACCCACTCAATGCCGTCCGTATGTGAGAGTTCTCTTAGAAGATGCGCGAGAGCGTCCGCTTTACGCAGATCTTCTCCGTAACGCGACGAATCCTGAGCAACCAGGATCAATTCCTTTACACCTTCTTCGGCAAGTTGTTGGGCTTCAGCTACAATCGAGCCAAACCGACGGCTGCGGAAATGCCCACGCATTTGCGGAATGAAACAGAAGGCACAGGGCCGATCGCAGCCTTCAGCAATTTTTATAAAAGCATAATGGCTCGGCGTCGCGAGAACCCGTGGTGTGGATTCGTCATAGAGGTACGTCGCACTTTGATTACCGAGGGGAATCACCGGCAAAGAGCGTGTGTTTGTTTGCGGATCGCACACCGCAAGGATGTCTTTTATCTGGCTGGTGCCAATGAATGCGTCAACTTCCGGCAGCTCGGCTTTTAACTCATCGCGGTAGCGCTCAACCAAACAGCCGGCAACAATAAGTCGGGTAGCTTTGCCGCTTGTCTTCAAACGCGCCGCTTCCAGAATCGCTTCGATGGATTCCTTCTTGGCGGCTTCAATGAATCCGCACGTATTCACGACAACCGTGTCGGCGTCGTCCGCGTTTGCGGTGATTTCAAATCCCTTTACTCTGAGCTGACCCATCATTACCTCGCTATCGACGAGATTCTTGGGACAACCCAGACTAATAAATCCGACTTTGTTCATACATGTAACCTAATAAAAACTGATGGAAGGGCACTCAACCTTGAATTGACAATTCATGCGCGGTAGATTTGCAGGTTGGGAAGGGGGCAAAGCGGAGCGCGCCCCCGCTCAAGTTTCGCACCACTCAACCTTGAATTGACAATTCATGCCCAGCAAATTCGCACCTTGAGCGGGGGCGCGCTCCGCTTTGCCCCCTTCCTGACCTGCGAATTACCGTAGGCCCTCTTGGGTTTTTCACACAGCCTCTACCGCTCCAGGGTTCTGTGATTGAGTTTGCCTGCACCAACTGCCCCACTACCGATCATCTGGCCCTGTTCCTTCCAGCTCCACCAGAGCCTCGTCAATTTCCCGCTGCTCGGCCGCGGAGAGTTTTTGGCTCCCGAATCGCACGCGGTTGTAGAGTCGGGTTATAGTCAGAGCCTCCCGCGAGCCGAGGTTTGACGCAAATTCAAGTGGGGTCTGATCGCTCAGTCTCGATAAGCCTCGGTCTCCAAGCAAGACCGTCAGCCTTTCATAAAATTCAATGGCTGTTCTTTCCGGCTCTGGCATTCGGCCAGGTATCGCCAGTCCGCGACGCCAACCTAACCGCAGGACGCGAACGAGGATCAGCGACACCAGAATCGTTACGAGCATCAGGACGAGAACAATCGCTTTGCTGGAAATTGCAGGAACCTTTGACTTAAGGCCGCCGAACACTTCAGAAAGAATCCGCCGGTAATCAGAAACGCGGCTATGAAGGGAGGCCGCAAGAGAGCGTTGTTCCTGTTTGTCGTAACCTACCACATACTGAAACCAAATCAATTCCAACGCCTCGGCATATTTTCCCAGTTGAGCCGCGAGGCCGACACTTTGTGGCTCGGTCCTTCCCGCTGCGGGCGTTGGGTCAAACGTCACCCAGGAATTGGTTTCCGGAAAATAAACTTCAACCCAGGAGTGTGCGTCACTTTGCCGCACGGTGTAGGCCCCTGCCGCTTTGTTGTATTCGCCGGGTAAAAATCCGTTGACTACGCGCGTGGCGACGCCCTGAGTGCGAAGCATGACGGCCATGGCCGTCGAGAAGTATTCGCAGTGGCCGGCGCGTATGCTGAAGAGAAAGTCGGAGACAGGGTCGGCGCCGCTGGCTCTCATTTGCAGAGAGTAGCCGTAGTTATTGCGCAGTTCCGTTTCGATTGCCTTCGCTTTATCGTAGCGATTGAGCGCCCCAACATTGAGAATTGTCGCGCGGGCATAGTCGGCCACTCGTCGGTCAACCGTTCGCGGGATTTCCTGATAGCGATCATAGGACTTTGAATAGGGTCGTATATCGCGGCGCAATGTCTCTGGGTCAGGTTCAGTAGTGTCAGAGATCACCGTGTACATAATGCGGTCGAGATCGTGGGGACGCGATTGAATCGAACCCTCGGAATCAACCCGAACGAATCGAAAATCACCTTGAACCGCCAACACTCGGGGCGCGGCAAAAAGCACAGTTGAATTGAGCGGTTCCAGGAAAACCGTCTGCGTTGTCAGCCCCTTGAGCGCGTCGGTCACGCCCAGGCGGATAACCCCCCGCTCACTTGCTTTTTCCTGAGTGCGCCGTGCCTCGGAAGACTTCCTCCAGGCTTGGCCGTTGAACTCATCGAGAGCCACCCCACGCCATTTCAACCCAGGCTTACGGGCTACGTTGGCGTCCTCGATACGCACTCGCATCACCACCTGGTTGTTTTGCTTTAAATCCCCGATTTCACCCAGCCTGACACTTTCAGAAAATCCGATGAAGTTTGTTAAACCCCCGCCGCCGCGAGAAATGACAGCGGAGCCTGCCCGCGGAGCAAAAAAGAAGAGCGGCAATGCGAGGATAAAAATGAACACCAACATTGAGGCAGCTACGAGCGGCAAACGGCCGGCTTCTATGTCTCGTTTGCGGCGAGTGCCCACCAGTTTCCTGAAGACCCTGGAATCAGGACGAACGAGAAGCCGAGTCTCGGTAGGTTTGACTCCCCTTCGTGCCTTGCGTATCTCAAACGCTATCACCGTCGACAACGAACAAAGAAGATAAAGAGTCAGCGTTCCGAGAAAAGTGGGACTAAAGCTCAGACCTGCAGCCAGCAAGAGTTCGAAGAAGGAGATGAGATAAAGGAAGACCCAATCTCGATCTGATTTAACTTGCAGCAGTTTTATTGCAGAAAGAAAAACGATCAGATGCGCCAGGGCGTTAACGCCCACCCTTCCGGGCGCTTCACCTATCGCCCTTTGATACTTCCAGTCAAGCAGGAATAAGGGAATAGAGAGTAGGACGATCGCCAGCCCGACACGTTCAGACAATTGCCATTTCGTACCCTCTAGATTCCATGCCCCCACCATGACCGCGGCAAAGACTATTCCCAGCGCGAGGTGCAATCCGCCAGCGAGCATTAATGCCAGCATGGCGACTGCGATCATCGCGTAGGAAGAAGCTCGGAAGTAAGTATTAAAAGTCATCTGATAAACTACTTGGCCTTAACCACTTTCACGTCAATAATTCGAGTTACTTCGTGTGGTTTCGCGTGAGTTCGTGGATCGCTTTGCCGTCCTGGCCTCGGTTACTGTCGTTTCACTCGGATTTCATAGAGTTTAGGCCAGAGCTTGCCAGTAACGAAAAGTCTGTTGTTCGTTTCGTCATATGCGATGCCGTTTAGCACGGCCTCTTCGTCGGTAACTTCGGCGCGCGCGCGTAAGCCCGTCAAATCAATCCAGCCTGCTACCCGCCCATTCTGCGGGTCGATACGCGCGATGCGATCTTTGCGCCAAATGTTGGCATAGATTTCACCCTGAACGTATTCGAGCTCGTTTATGCCAGCAACCGGAGTACGCCCGTCGAGGACGGAGATTGTTCTACTTACTCGAAAGTTGTCCGGGTCAAGAAACCGTATTCGGTTGGTACCGTCACTCATGATTAGCGAGCTACCGTCGGTTGTGAGTCCCCACCCCTCGCCCCGATAGGAAAACTCACCCAACTTCTCCAGGCTCTCCGCGTCATAGACAAAACCCAGTTGGTGCTGCCAGGTTAGCTGGTAGATTTTACCTTTGAAAAAGGTGATCCCTTCTGCAAAGTACGGTCTCGGTATGTTGATCTTTTTCAGAACCTTGCCTGTTTCAGGTTCCACACTGCGCAGGCTCGACCTGCCCTCCTGACCAGTGCTTTCCAGCAGCTTACCGTCATGAAAAACCAGCCCCTGCGTGTAAGCGTCTTTGTCGTGCGGCCAGGTACTGACTATCTCATAACCGTACCTCGGAACACCTCCTTTTTCGCCAGTGTTTTCGCCGGAGAGATTGGCGATGGTCTCTGTCTGACAGTTGAAGCTCGTGAAGGAGAGAAGCAGCACCAGAACCACGCCGACTTCTCTCATGGCCTTTCCCGTCCTTGACATAAAAGTTTACCGATCAAGGTCATGAAGACATTTTGCGGGACAGGGAGAGAAAACCCAAGCCCGCAAAGCTGAGGCGGCTCTATGCGGACAGAATGAATCCGGAAAGTCTACGCGTTAGCGCTTATCGACGAAGAGGGGTTCTCCCTCGGCGCGTTTCTCAAGATAGGTGGAGAGCCGATTCGTGTCGTTTTCACTAATATTGCAGATCGATACCCCAACCAGCCATCTCCCTATGCCATGTTCAACGCCAACACGGTGAGAGGTGACGATTGAGACTACTGTAGCAACCGGCCCCTGAGGCAGATCCACAGTGACGAATAGAAGCCGTCCGGTACGAGAAAGTTCTTCCTCACTAAACCGCGTACCGACGAAGGACAAGGTCATCCCTAACTTGCTAATCGATTCACAGTGGCCTCTCGAAGGTTGAGAATAAGATACTTTGTCTGTGTCGGGATTCTTTTCAGCCAGGTGTATAGTCGCGGGTAGGTGTCCAGTGTACCGAGCGGCGCGACGGCGATTACCAGGAGCTTCTAACTTGAAGGAGGGCGCCCTCTTGAAGCTTCCGAATGGATCGAGGCCCCTGAATTCCAAACCGCACTTGTTGCATAGCAATTCATGCAGACCGACGAGCCGCAGTGGGATCGGGGCATCGTCATAACCGCGCTGAATCTGTGTACTCTTGCATCTCGGGCACCGCATACCCACAATAATAACCTGTGTTTGCCAGACTCCCGCAAAAATCTCGGCGGACCGCGATAACGATTCCGCTTCTGCTTTTCCTTCTTCCATCGCTGGCACAAGCCGGCGCCTGCCGCTCAAGTCTTACACCACCGCCGACGGGCTCGCTCACGACGAGATCAACAAGATCGTGCGCGACTCGCGGGGCTTTCTCTGGTTCTGCACTGCCGAGGGCCTCTCGCGCTTCGACGGCTACACGTTCACCAACTACGGTACCGATCAGGGTCTGCCTCACCGCAACGTCACGAACTTCCTCGAAACGCGGAGCGGGGAGTTGAGGTCGCCCGCCAACAAGCCGGCAATGGAGAAGGTTCGACCGTCAGCCCGCTGGCATCGATCGCTCGTATTTCGCGTGAATCCGTCACCGCCATGAGCGACATCGTCTGGGCCATCAATCCGCGACGCGATAGTTTGATTGCTTTTCCCGACAGACTCCACGGGGTGTCACGCGCGCCTCGACCGTGTTCATGCCTATGCGAGCCGTTTCGTGATACGGGCTTTCGGCTTTTCTGAATCACTCTCTGCCCGACCTGATTTGATGAACTTTTGCCGTTCTCTCAGTTTGAAAACTATCTCGACCTTTCGCTCAAAAGGGAGCGCAGCGAGGGACAGCCTGTGTTCCTCTTTTTTCTTAAAGCATTTGCTTCCTGCTCCTGCTCCCCTACCTATCCAGGTACTTACACCCCGCCCGCGCGCGGTGTTACAAAACTCATCCGTCCTGAACGGTCTGAAGGGTATTGCGACTGTGAAAAGAGACGGCAGGATGAAGGGTATGCGGCGCATCTATGTTTCTCGACCGGCTCTGGACTTTTCGCGCGTTACACGTTACGTTCAACGAGCGCAAAACATCCGATGATCGAAGCAATGGGCCGAGCGTTTGCGGATCGCGCAGAGAATATGAGCGACCACGTTTTCGTCGCCAAAACTGAAAACGGTGCCAGGGCCTTGTAAAACCATGACAACTCAAAAAATCTCTCGATGTGAGCATCATCGGCGAATTGCGTTCCTCCTCCTCGTGCTTATCCCGATATCTGCCTTGAATGTCGCAACTGCTCAAGTAAGAACCGAGTATCGCGCGTTTTGGGTAGATACTTTCAATACTAGTCTGAATAACCACAATGATGTTGTGACTGTGGTCAACAATGCCAAGGCCGCGAAAGCTAATGCTCTCTTCGTTCAGGTACGTCGTCGCGGCGACTCGTGGTATCTCAATTCCCTGGAACCACGAGCAGATAGAGTGCCGATTCAATCAGGTTTCGACCCACTTCAGGACATTATTAACGTCGCTCATGCTGAGGGCATGGAGGTCCATGCTTTTGTCATCATGAGCGCCATTTGGGGACGCGCTCCCAACCTTTTTCCTCCCGAGAATCCTAACCATGCTTTCAACCTTCACGGCGGTTTTAGTGCCGCGACCAACACGATCGTTCCCGGGCCTAACAATTGGTTGACGCGTACGTTATTGCCCGATGGCGGCGCCATCACCTACCAGGGCCACCGCTTCGGCAACGACTTCTGGGTCGACTTTGGTCATCCTGATGCCGCTAAGTACACGGTTGACGTACTCAATCACCTGGTCCAGAACTACGATATCGATGGGTTGCACCTGGATCGTATTCGTTATCCTGAACTCAGCGTTCCCGGTCAGACCCCTTCGACCGGCACTAACATCGGCTATAACACCACGAGCATTGAACGCTTTCAGCAGCACTTCAATATCCCTCTCGGTTCGCCGCCGCCCGCTCAGAACAATCCGCAGTGGAACCAGTGGCGACGCGATCAAGTGTCCAACGTGGTGCGCCGAGTCTATCTGAACGCTCTGGCAATCAAACCCGACTTAAAGGTCTCTGCTGCGCTCATTGCCTTCGGCGGCATCGAATCCACCGAAGCAGCGTGGAACTCTGCCGAGGCATACTGGCGCGTGTATCAGGATTGGCGTTCGTGGACCGAGGAAGGCATCATCGATATCGCCATGCCGATGGCCTACAAAGCAGAACACACCGCGACCATTCGACCGCAATATGACCAATGGGATCTATGGCTGCGAGGTCATCTTTACAACCGCGCCGGCGTGATGGGGCAAGGCGCCCTGAGCAATGCGATCGAAGGAACGCTCCGGCAAACCCGAAGAACTCTTACGCCCGCCGGAGGCACGAACCTGAGCGGGATCATTTTCTTCTCGATGGCGACAAGCAATATCGCGGTCGCCAGCAATCCCTTCGCTATTCCGCCAGGTGCTACGCCGGCTCGACCGTTCGCGGAGTTTTCGGCAGGGTTGACCACTGGTAAGTCGGTTAACGGCGTGACACTTTATGAGCCGGCAGGAATGGCGCCTATCTTCGGTGAACCAGCGTTGATTCCCAGTTTCTCCTGGAAAATTGCGCCAACGGTCGGACATGTGAAAGGCGAAGCTCGGCTTACTGATAACACACCGCTCGACACAGCCACGGTAACGATCAAAAACCTCGATACTCAGGCGACGAGTACGACGAAGACGGACGGCGGGGGCTTTTTTGGCGCTGTCGATCTGGCGCCGGGCTCGTATCAAGCAGAAGTCGAATCGTTCTACTACTGCTTCAACGTGACGCCGGGCCTGGTGGCCAATGCCACGCTGGATAACTTCGCTCCAGAAACAACGGCAGCGCTCGCACCGGCCGCGCCTAATGGACAGAACGGTTGGTTCATAACAAAGCCCACTGTCAGTTTGAGTGCTATGGACAACTGTTCCGGTGTTGCCACGACAGAATACTCAACTGACGGCGGAGCAACGTGGCAGCCCTATAGCGGAAGTTTTGTGGTCCAAAACGAAGGGACCACTACAATCCTCTATCGTTCGACAGACCAGGCCAGTAACGCGGAAACTGCTAAGAGCATCACGGTCAAGGTAGACACAACCGCACCGGCCATCACGTTGACCGCTACGCCATCTAAGGTCTGGCCGCCCAACGGTCAAACCGTAAACGTTGCCATCAATGGAACCGGAGCTGACTTAGTTTCAGGTCTGGCAAGTGTGAGTTACGTTGTTACGGATGAATACGGCTTGCCGCTCGGCATTCCGGTCCGGGCCCTTTCCGGAAATTCCAGCGAATGGAGCGAATCGCTTGGAGTCGAAGCGCATCGACGGGGAACTGATAAAGACGGTCGACTCTATGTGGTGGTCGCAACCATCACGGATCTGGCGGGTAATACCGCAAACGTGTCTACGAACATTCTTGTTTCGCACGATCAAGGAAGGCCTTAGGTCAAACGTGCACCCAACGCCGCTCAATTACTTTATCAATTACGATCAACCTCAGTTTTATTAAGGGCCATTTACCGGCTCACTTTGATGTCCGCGAACTGTGGGTTTGTGGCGGGGCGCTCCCGCTCTTCCTAAACGACTCGTTCTCCTCGCGACTGTCTCTAAACGATGTCTCCCGGGCTGGTGAAAAACTATGGACGATCCACTAAACCTCACGAAGCGGCGGCACGAAAAGAGTCCCTAGTTTCGAGTCATTTCGTGTCCTTTCGTGGATCGTCTTTCTCTTGTGAAAGTGTGCTGACTCTAAATTTCTTGTTTCACATCATCTGAAGTCTGCGGATCGGATGCTGGGCCCTCCCCCCAGCCACAGACTGAAGTCTGTGCTACTCCACCCTACCTACATAACCTGGTAGCTTCTCTTTCAACCTTTCATTCACAATTTTCGGATTCGCCTTGCCGTTCGAGGCCTTCATGACCTGACCCACAAAGAAACCGAACAGGGCTTCCTTACCAGCCCGATAGCCCGCCAGTTGCTGCGGGTTCGCCGCCAGTATGTCGTCGATGATCCTATCAATCTCATCTGTATCGCTTACCTGGACCAATCCCTGATCTTCAACTATTGAAGCAGCAGTCTTTCCGGTCCGGAACATTTCGATCAGCACATCCTTGCCCTGTTTGCCGCTAATCTTTTCCTCATCAATCATGCGCAGGAGCGCGCCTAATTCACTGGGCGAAACGGGGGACGCGCTGGCTGGTAAACCGGCAGCTTCAAATTCTCGCAGTAGTTCGGACCTGAGCCAGTTTGCGGTAGCCCGAGGATTAGCCGATGCTTCCGCGGCCTGTTCATAATAGTCAGCCAGCGACCGCTCGGACGTTAGTTGTGATGCATCACTAAAAGACAATCCATACTGCTCCATAAATCTCTTGCGACGCGCTTCCGGCAACTCAGGCATCAAAGCCCGAACTCGTTCAATGAATTCTGTCGAGACAACCAGCGGCGGCAGATCGGGCTCCGGGAAGTATCGATAGTCGTGGGCTTCCTCCTTCGATCTCATCGGCCTCGTTTCCATCAAACGGTCATCCCAGAGTCGAGTCTCCTGCAGCAACTGCCCGCCCGATTCGAGCACTCCGATTTGCCTGTGCACCTCATATTCGATTGCCCGCTGCATGAATCGCACTGAGTTCAAATTCTTCAACTCAGATTTTATTCCAAACCTGGTGTCGCCAATCCGACGCACCGAAACATTGGCCTCACAGCGAAGGTTGCCCTTCTCCATATCGGCCTCCGAAGCACCCACCCAATGCAAAGCGCGGCGAACGTGATTGACGTAATCATAGGCCTCCCACGACGTGCGAAAATCCGGCTCGGTAACGATTTCAGCCAAGGGAGTGCCGGCCCGATTTAGGTCGATGTAGGAGTAACGATCTACGTCGGGAAGTCCCTCGTGCATGTTCTTGCCGGCGTCTTCCTCCAGATGGAGGCGGGTGATGGCAATCTTCTTCGGTTTCCACTCGACGGGATGTCCGGCCTCGTCTCGCTCGGTAGTCATGATTTCCAACTCACCATGAGCCGAGAAAGGTTGGTCGAATTGTGATATCTGATATCCCTTCGGCAGGTCCGGATAAAAGTAGTTCTTGCGCGCGAAGATTGAGGTCTGATTGATATGCAGCCCGAGCGCCAACGCGGCCCGGGCGCCGAGCTCGATCACGCGACGGTTGAGCACGGGGAGCGCGCCAGGCAAGCCGAGACACACAGGACATGTGTTTTGATTCGGCTGGTCACCGAAGCGCGTAGAACATCCGCAAAAGATCTTCGACTCAGTGCTAAGTTGAGCATG
>JALZJF010000118.1 GCA_030859905.1 Acidobacteriota bacterium | reverse complement strand
CTACCTCCATTGTCGCACCGCTCTCTTCTTTCAGTTTCGACGTAATCCTCAAATAGCCGGCTAACCGACCTTGATTTTGTGACCCGCGGCATAAGCGCTTGCGCGGACTGGCATCAGCAGGGCAGCTAACAGGCGATTTGCCCGCACCCGCGATGATTGCTTGCGCTTGGCCAGCTATCATCATTTCCGCTAAACTGGGAAAGACCTAGCGAGGGGGTTATCAATGACGAATGAAGAATTTGCAAAGAAAATGGAATTTATTGTCGAGCAGCAAGCGCAATTTGCCTCGGACATTGGCCAGTTGAAGGATGTGGTTGCGCGTCTAGCAAATTCCAGCCTAAAGAGATTTGAAGATGTAGATGAAAGAATTTCTGCGTTAGTAGATTCTCAAGTCAGGCTCACAGAATCCCAAAGTCGTACAGATGAGAATCTTAGGAATCTAATTTCTGTGGTTGATCGTTACTTCAGCGACGGCCGGAACGGCCAATCTGAAGGATAAAGCTGCAGGCTCAATATCAACCCTCCTTAAACGCCACAATCTTACGAATTAAGTAGCCAATAATGAATGACCAGCTACGCGCGCTCTTTCCAATACAACACTTTCGGGGACATCGACGAGCTGGTCAGCGCCCTACCGTAAACGCCGAAAACTCCGTTTAGCGAGTGATTATCGGGCGCTGTCCTGTTGGTAATGTACGGAAGATGTACGGGGAACTAGCTCGGCAGACGTGTAAAGAGACTGCCAAACTGCGTTTTCCTCAGGGTATCGGCCTAAGGGGTTAATCGCTTCCTGTTTTGCACAATGGCACGCTCGTTGCCAAAAGAGTCAATCAGAACATAAAGGGGGTAGATAGGGAAAACGGTATGCGGCGACTGTGGTGAGCGGGGGCTTTGGGGAAGCATCCACTCAGTTTTAAGGCAGGCGGCGGTGGCTCTTTCGGGGGAACGGAGTTAGCGCAGCCAGACAGTCGAAGCAATATTTGCGGGGCTGCTGATCGATGTCCTGACGAGGCTTGGGGGAGCTTTCCAGGTAGATTCAGCAGCCCGCAATTTGTTATTAAAAATAGCGCGATTGGGACATTAACTGTTCCATCGCGCTTTTTCTTACAGAAATGGGTAAGCTTACCTATATTTCCGCCCGACAAGCTCTGCTGAATCCGTTTGGGGATTTATCTCGTCAATATTTAGACGAAGCATTCCGCCAGCGTCTGAGAACGCTTCCGCATGTCGCTGCTGGGCCCGTCTCCGACCGAAGAGAAGTGCGCCAATGAAACCGCCCGCCGCCAAACACAACAGAAGTGAGAGTCCGAAGGCTTTTACAACTGCGACCAAAACTCCCGCCGTAGTCTGGTAATACTCTCTTTGTGCCTTTTCCAGCATGTAGGGATTGTCGCCAAGCCACTGAACGACCTGCTGATACTCGACTTGGTCGATAAGTTCTTGTGCTGCTTGTTCATCCAGCGCGTTGAAAACAAACACTGAATAATTCCCGACGCGTCGGTAGGCCGAAGGCACCTGCTGACCCTGCCCACGCAGCTCCTCAATCTTCGCGACGACGATTCGATCGTTATCTCCCGCTAACTGCGGAGTGTTGTATTCAACAATGATGAATTGCGTGTGGCCGTAATTAGCGGCCACGACATCCGCGTCTCCCTCTGAGCTCACACTGTCGAGTAGTGGCTGATCCGGAAGAACTGCTCTTAACGAGCGGAAACCGGCCAGATAGACCGCACGTCCTTGAGCTTCCTCCCATCGAGGAAGGTGCTTAACAAGAACCGGTATATCAGCCTCCCCTTTTTGGATTCGGTCCGAGATTAGACGCGCCAGGGTAATCAGGTTGATCGGGTCTTGAGCCCCTGCCTCCCTTGCGGTGACTCGCACGAATGTAGTGCCCTTAAAGAACGCGACGCGGCCCGGCAAGATTACGGAGGCTGTTCCTACGTCTTTGCTGATCTGACCGAGTTCAGTCTGCGCCGGATCTCGGGCACTCCTGGCAGCGAGGGTCAACAGTGAGTAAGCGTCTGAGTCACGAAGAAAAAGAACAACTTCTACCAGAAGGTACGAGTTCTCCTCTGAAAGGTATTCGGCTTCAGCAACAGGATAGTGGCGATCCGCTTCCAGCCTCTGACCAGCGGCCTGGGGCCCGATCAGCCCCTCTTGGGCAAGGGTTTCGCTAGACCGAACGCGACCAACCAGGCGAAAGCCGCCGATCTCCTTTGGTAATAGCTGGATCACCTCAGCTGAAGGCAGTTTAGCTAGTGCCGTTGAGTGAAGTGCCAGCAATAGGATGATAGCCAACGACCGTGACGAATAAAATGAATTGAGCAAACCCTACCCCTTTGAGGCCCACAAAACAGTTTCTCCTGGAACCCGGTTCCTTGTTGGATGTTCCCTGCAAACTATTCGGTTGTGTGTGCGCCGCACTAAAGGGTCGTCTTATGCCAGCGGCGCAACTCGCGCAAAAGCAGGTCTGCGTAAAACCTTGGCCTACTGATGTTGCGCAGCACCGTGCTATCGCCTCCGTCGCTTGCATTGTCGACAATCAAATCGCCAAAACCTAGAAGTCGTTGAGGAATACTCGCCGAAACGGTGACGTCCTGAATCTTACTCAGGGGAACGTTTCGGGTTGTCCGGGCAATCAAACCGGTATCGATTTCGATCTTGGAATCGGTTAGCGTGTAGCGAATCATATTTCGTTTTATGTGGAAATATGCTGGAATCAGTAGGAGGGCCAGCGCCAGTGGGATCGAGATGAAAGCCGCAACGTTGATCAGAGCAAACAGGAAAACCAGCATAACAGCGCCAACCACCGCCAATGCGTAACCCAGCTTAATGAAGATCATAGTCGGCCTCACAGTGAAGATTGTGTGCTCAAGATCCTCCATTTCTCCTGTCTGATGGATCGGAATACCACTCTGCATTCGTGCCAGACGCGTTGCTTCAGCGTCAACTGCCGGCGCACCACATCCCGAGCAAAAACGCACGCCCGGTGCAACGTAAGACCCACAGGTGGAACAATGCATCCGCTTTTACCTCCACTCGGTTTGGGACGAAGCCTTCAAAAGCTCAATCATACCGAAGAAACTCGCGCGTCGAAATACAAAACGAGGCAGAGCCCAATAAAGGTTCCGCCTCGTTTCCTTCCCTGGGGTGAATCTGGTTTACTGGCTCACTAGCTGACGGCGGCCATCGGGCGTCTTTATTGCAAAGACGCTCTGCTCATATATCGTGAGAGGCACGGAGGATTTCTGTCGAGTTGCGGCAAGTTGCCCCTCGGTCATAAGGTTCGCGCTGCGTGCGGCGAGAGGATCCCGAATCAGACTATAACGCCTGCTAATTCTTCTGACATACTCCTGAGTTTCTCTGTATGGAGGGACGCGGTATCCGTATTTCATCACGGCGCCTTCACCGGCGTTATAGCCTGCCAGTGCGAGGTTGACGTCTTTGAAGAGATCCAAAAGAAAGCGCATGTAACGTGCCCCACCTTCAATGTTTTGCCGGGGGTTGAAGATGTTTGTGACACCAAATCTTCGGGCTGTGGGAGGCATTAACTGCATTAAACCGCGGGCACCCTTGGGTGAAATAGCTCCCTGCTTAAAAGTTGACTCCTGATGCATGATTGCATAAAGGAGAACCGGATCCACAGAATTGCGTTTGCCTGATTCGAGTATGAAACTGTCTACGGCAGAGTTGCCGGTGGTAAAGCCCTCCAACGAGGTGCCCACGTTCATGTTGGTTAAGCGGGTGAGCGGCGCGTGGGAGCGAGTATAGATGAGGTTGCTCGAGGTGGTGAGTTTACGCGAGCGGGCGCTTTTTTGGGATCGAACTGGGGAAGCTGGTGGCTGCGCGACGCGGACTCCGTTGGCGAAATCGAAGTTGTCGATGCGGTAGCCTGCTTCGGTTTGCGCGGATACCATTAATGAGCAGACAAAGAGCAAGGCAGCAGCGAGGGGGATCGTTTTCATTTGATGAATCCTATCTACCTGGTGATTGCGATTGAAGTTCTCTTACTTGGCCTGAGGGTTGAGTACTGAAAAACAGGCCGGTGGCTATTCGACCGTCTATCCCCGCTTCAATTCCGGGACCACGAAATACTACCATAGTTGTTGAATCTGTGCCAACATTGTTGTGACAGAGGTATAATCAGGACATTTTGCTAGGTTTATCCTTTCGATATTCCTAGGATCTGGCGGGGAGGGAAGAGTTAGGCAGCCAGTGGCCCTTTTCCGATCGCGTGAGTCCACCCTTCAATCGAGGTAAGTGGGTCAGTTTGACCGGAAGTTTAGAATCAACCCTTCAGGTTGCCGTTTCGCCACCAGAAACTAAAGAACTCTAAACTGACCCCATTACCTTTCAGCCTTTCAACTCAACTCAGGGGCCTATTGACAAGGGTAGTATGATGGCGGTGCTTTACGAAGACCTCACTTTTTTTCTTTTAACCGCGCGCTGCTGCGCGCCTCACACTAAAGGGGACAAAAAAATGAAAAAGCTACTCACACTCACGCTCTCGCTGTCTCTGCTGTTCGTCTGTTCAATCGCAGTGTCAGCTCAGGATTCCTCCACGACTTCAAAAATTGCCGACAAGTCCACGAGTAACCGGAAACGCGGACCGGTATTCCGCGCGAACAAGCAGCAGGTAAACCAGGCTCAGGCAATTCTCAAGGCTCGAGGTTTGTACAGCGGCGGCGCTACCGGCAAACTTGATGAGCCAACTCGAGCCAGTCTTAAGGAGTATCAGAGAGCTGAAGGTCTCAAGGTAACCGGCACTCTGAACAAGTCGACATTAGAGAAGATGTCCATCGAGCTGACCGACAAGCAGAAGGCGATGTAAATTCGATTGACGCCCAGGGAGATTCAACCGGGGACAAACGAAAGCGCGAGTGCGTGTTTCAAAACACACACACGCGCTTTCTGTTGGATCGGCGTTCAGCTTCTCTAGCCGAGGAGTCGTTCTACAATTTTGTAACTGGCTTCAAGTGCTTCCGCGAGTTTCTCGGGTTGATTCCCGCCACCCTCAGCCATATCAGGCTTTCCACCTCCCCGTCCGCCGACGATGGGCGCCAGTTCCTTGATCACCTGACCGGCAGATACGCGCTTTGAGATATCCGGTGATGTTCGCACGATCAGGGAAGCCTTTCCGTCTCCCGTACGGCCAAGAACAACCACGCCTGATTTGATGCGCGCGAGCAGTGTGTCGGAAAGCTGCCGCATTCCCGCTGCGTCGAGACCGCTGGCTTCACGTGCCACCACCCGCACGCCTGCAACGTCACGCGACTCGACACCATTTGAAGAGGAGCCCGCGGCGCCGGTAGCGATCTTCATGCGCAGGTCGTCAGCTTCACGTCTGGCCTTCTTCAGCTCGGCTTGCAACCGTTCAACTTGAATGGGAAGTTCGGTTCGCGAAGTGCGGAACTCGCTGGCCAGCTTTTCGACAATCGCCTCGGCCTCACGAAATCGCTGGAACGCGTCGACGCCCGTAATCGCTCGAATACGACGAACTCCTGAGGCGATAGACTCATCACTCGTTATTTTGAATAGTCCTATGTCGCCCGTGGCCCGCACGTGCGTGCCACCGCACAACTCCTTGGAGAAAATGTGTTCCGCTCCCTTGACAGAAAGGACGCGTACTTTCTCGCCGTATTTCTCGCCAAACAGAGCCATCGCACCTGAACGCATCGCCTCTTCGACCGCCATCTCGTTCGTTTCAACCGGCTCGTTCCGAAGGATGTGGTAGTTCACGAGATTCTCTATCTCGTCGATCTCCTCCCGTGTCAAAGGTTGATAATGGGTGAAGTCGAACCGTAGGTAGTTCGGCGCTACAACCGAACCCGCCTGTTTGACGTGCGTTCCCAGAACTTCGCGCAGCGCGGCATGCATGAGGTGCGTCGCCGTGTGATTACGGCGTGTGGCGTTCCGTTTTTCGTCGTCCACTTCGGCCGAAACCATGTCGCCAACTTTCAAGGTGCCCTTTTCAACTTTGATCTTGTGAACAATCAGTCCCTGGGCAGGCGAGTAAGTATCAACAACCGACGCAATGAAGTCAGTGCCACCTGCGGTAGCGGGTGGGTTTGACTGAATTACCCGCCCATTACCGTAGACCGTATTGAGGAGCCGACCGACGTCGCCGACTTGGCCACCGCTCTCAGCATAGAAAGGAGTTTGATCAAGGACAACTTCACCTTCATCGCCTGCGCCTATTGATTGCACTTCACTGCTCCCATTTACGAGGGCGACAATTTTCGCTTCAAGTCTTGTGGTTTCGTATCCTTGGAACGCAGTCTTCGTATCAGTGCGACGCGATAAAGCCAGGTGTGTGGGATCGCTTTTAACGCTTTGCCGAGTGCTGATCTCAGACGTTTGTTGTAATTCTCTAACCGCCTCACCTATTAGTTGTCTAAATTCATCTTCGGTAAGATTTTCAACGCGCCTTTTATCTACGTTACGGTTTCCCCCTTCGACAACGTCAAACTCGATCTCAACCTGCTCAGTTGCTAACACCGCATAGGCTAAATCAATAGGCAGTCCATATGTGTCGTTCAAACGGGCTACTGCTTTGCTTGAGGGCATCACCCGAGCAGTGACGTGAGAAAAGTCTACTTGTTGTGATTTGTAGCGCTGTATGAGTTCTTCCAGCTTCTTCAAGCCAACGGTCAAAGTATTTCCAAAACGTTCCTCCTCCAACTTCACCATCTTCTCGATGAAGTCCCGTTGCACTTTCAGTTCCGGGTAAGGCCCATGCATCTGATCCACAACGAAGTCCGTTACCCGATGAAAGAATGAAGTCTGGAAGCCGAGCGTGTGCCGGCCTTGGTAAATCGCGCGTCGCATGATCTTGCGCAGCACGTAGTTGCGGCCTTCATTGCCGGGTAGGATTCCGTCGGCAATCAAGAAAGCGGTCGCACGCGCGTGATCCGCGGTCACGCGCATGGCAAAGCCTTCCTGTGTCTCCGGTTCGTAATCGCGTCCTGCCAGCCTGGCAGTGAAGTCGATGATCGGGCAGATCAGATCGGTCTCGTAGTTTGAAAACTTGCCTTGCAGAATCGCCGCGGTTCGCTCAAGTCCCATTCCCGTATCAACCGATGGCTTGGGCAGCGGCTCGAGTTTGTACTTACCCAGTGCCACTTCGACACGGTTGTATTGCATAAAGACCAGATTCCAGATCTCCATAGTGGTGTCGCCCGGTCCGTTCACCAGATCGGCGCGATTGAATTCAGGATCCTCCGGACGCTCGCCGAGGTAGTAATTGATTTCTGAATTGGGTCCGCAGGGACCGGTCTCCGCCATCTGCCAGAAGTTGTCCTGGCGGCCAAAACGAAGCACGCGTTCAGGCCTGGCGCCGACTTCCATCCACAACGCCGCAGCTTCCTCATCAGCAGGCACCTCGTCGTCGCCGCCGAAAACTGTGAACCAGAGACGCTCAGGATCAAGGCCAAGCTTGCCGTCTTCACGGC
>JALZJF010000115.1 GCA_030859905.1 Acidobacteriota bacterium | reverse complement strand
GCTCGAGCTGCACTCCGCGAGGCAGGTCGATTGGGAGCCATGGCCGTCGAAGAGACTGGTTTTGGAGTTGCCGACGACAAGCGAGAGAAGAACCGCTTCGCGGCCGAAGATGTTTGGAACTACTTCCGCGGGTTGCGCACTGTCGGCGTTGTGTCCGAGTCGAAAGACGTAGTAGAGATCGCCAGTCCACGCGGGGTAGTAGCCGGAATCATCCCCTCAACGAATCCCACCTCCACTGCCATCTTCAAAATACTCATCGCCGTCAAATCTCGTAATGCAATCGTGCTGTCACCACATCCGTCCGCAGCCCGTTGCATTAATGAATCAGCACGAGTGATGCGAGAAGCTGGTGTTAAGGAAGGACTGCCGGCCGAAGCAATTAGCTGCATGACCATCGCCACTATCGAGGGTACCGAAACCCTCATGAAGAGTAAGCAGACCGCCGTGATCCTGGCGACCGGCGGCATCGGCCTGGTTCGCGCTGCCTACTCTTCGGGCAAACCGGCGTTCGGCGTCGGGCCGGGAAATGTTCCGAGCTTTATTGAGCGGACGGCTGATGTGCCCAAAGCGGTGCAGGATATTCTGACCGGGAAGTGTTTTGATAACGGCACCATTTGCGCCTCCGAACAGGCTGTTATTTGTGACGCGCCTATCGAGAAGGCAGTTCGCGAACAATTCAAAGCACAAGGCGGCCATTTTCTTTCTGACTTAGAATCCGATCAGCTCGCCAGGATTGTCGCCACGCCGCAACGCTCCTTGAATCCAGCCATCGTGGGACGTTCGGTGGAAGTAATCGCGAAGATGGCAGGACTTAATGTGCCGCCGGGCACTCGCTGCATAATTGCCGATGTGGGCGGGGTAGGACGCGAGTATCCGCTATCTATGGAAAAGTTGTCGCCGATTCTCGCCTTCTATGTCGTCGATGGATTACAGCAGGGAACGGAGCGAAGCCGGGAAGTACTACAGTATGGCGGCATGGGCCATACCGCGGGTCTGCACACGCGCTCGCGTGAGGTCGCGGTCCGAGTAGGGAGCGAATTGCCGGCTTCGCGGGTAACCGTCAATACTCCGACGACGCACGGGGCAATTGGATTTTCCACGGCACTGCCACCATCGATGACGCTGGGTTGCGGTTCCTGGGGCGGAAACGTTACCTCTGACAACGTCTCGCCTCTCCACTTAATGGACATCAAGCGCGTTGCCTTTGAAACCAGGCCGGTGAAGAGCACTCGACCCGCCGTAACCGCCCGGGAGACGAGCCAACCCGCCCAGCCAACGCATAGTCCGGCTCCCAGCCGGCAACCCGTAGTTTCCGCGAGCGACGGTAAAATTAATCGCGAAGAGATTGCGGCCATTGTGGATCGGTTCCTGGCTGGACGCCGGCCCGAGGAGTTTGAACAGTCGCCGCCGCTGCCAAGACCGGTGGAAGTCGAAGCGGGGAGCATGTACTCGGGCCCCAGTTCAGGTGCTCGAGACAGCAGCGGGACGCCGCCAGACAACGGCGAGCGCGCCGGTCGCCATGATCCAACTTCTGTTCGGGCTTCGACCCCAGCCAGTAATGGCCGCAGCGCAGTAGATTTTGTGAGCGAGGATGACGTGCGTCGCGCAATTCATAAAGGCGAAAAGATCTATATCAACTCGAAGACGATTATTACGCCGGCTGCCCGCGACATCGGTGAGCCCGCGGAGGTTTTTGCGAAAGCTTAAAGGCAGGTGCCGGGTGCCGGATGTCGGGTGTCAGCTGAAATCCTGATACCGGCACCTGACACCTGATACCCGACACCCAATTATGTTTCTCGGAAAAGTCGTAGGCACAGTTTGGTCTACCAAGAAATCTCCGGATCTCGAAGGTGTCCGGTTTCTGGTTGTACATCCGTACGACCTCGACAAGGAGCCCACGCGTAACATCGTAGTGGTTGCTGACACTTTGGGAGCCGGCGCCGGCGAAATGGTGATGTGCGCCTACGGAAAGGCTGCGCGCACGGCAATCGGAAACCAGAACATGGCAATAGAAGCGGCGGTCGTCGGCATTGTCGATCGCGTTGATCTGCAAGAGTCAGTTTCCGAGGAGATGCGCGACGCCGCTAAGGAATTAGTAAGAGATAACGGAAGACCCTAAGCATTGCCGATTGCCGATTGCCGATTGGAAAAGAGGCGTTCGAGACCACTTTCCGTTCCAAAATCGGCAATTGGCAATTGGCAATTGGAAATGTGATAGTGGCCAATGAAGATTTAATTTACCGAATCACCCGGGCGGTGTATAGCCGTTTGGGTGGGGGAGCGGAAGAGCAGACGGTCGAGCAACTGGTCACGGATATTTACCGCGAGGTCGAACCATTCCTCGGTACCAACGGCGCCAGCCCCGCTACTTCACAATCGTTGCCCACTACCGGCAGCATCCCGTCTCAGTTACGCGAAGGCTCCTCGGACCGCATGATCATTTCAGTTTTCGGCGTCGACCACCCTGGGATTGTGGCCGCCGTAGCACAGATACTGGCGGCAGCCGATTGCAGCATCGTGGATATCAATCAAACGGTAGTCCAGCGAAAATTTGCGATGGTGATCATCGCCGACACTTCGCGCGCACGTGAAAGCGCAACCGAGTTAAAGGAACGTTTGAGACTTGCAGGCGAGAAACTTGGAGTCCGCACTTACGCGCAGCGCGAAGACCTCTTTAATGCGATGCACCGGATCTAGTAAATGGTGAATGGTGAATAGTAAATGGTGAATAGTAAATGGTAAATCGTAAGAACACTCGCTCACCAAACGTCTTAGACCTGGTCGCTACCCGCCTCGGTTCTATAAATGAGTGATTACGCTCCCGTCGAAAGAAACTGGATCAGTACTTTCCACCGCTTACCATTTACCATTTACCATTTACCATTCACCAATTACGATTCCCCATATGCCTAAGCCCGTTATTGCCCGTCGTTGTCCCACCTGCGGCGTATCTATTCGGGTACGCGCAAGTTTTTGCCCCCAATGCGGGAAGACGTTAACACCAAAACCCCAAGCGGCCAGTTTAACCCAAGATGCCGAGCCCACCGCGCCCGGCGCAGCAACTCCGGAGTTAACTTCAGATACATCAGAATCAGCGGTAACCAGGCCCTTAAACTCGAGAAAGCCCATAGCCCCACCAGCCGCTGTATCGACTTCGCCTTCGGCGTCACATAAGCAGCCAAGGCAAGCAACTATCGGCATGGTTGACCGCGGCGGATCTCCGCCACGCGAAGTGATTGGAGAGGATGGGCTCAATCGGGTCGAGAAGTTCCGCCAGATTTCCAGCGCGGTGATTGACGAAGCTGCATATGATCCGAGCCTACGCTTTGTGCTTGTCGCAGTTGGTTTGTTTGTCCTGTTCATATTGTTGTTGCTGCTGAGCGAATTGATAGCTTAGTTCAATTGCCAGGTGCCAGGTGCCAGGTGCCAGGTGCCGGGTGCCGGGTGCCGGGTGCCAGGTGTCGGGTGCCAGGTGTCGGGTGCCGGGTGTCGGGTGCCGGGTGCCGGGTGCCAGGTGTCGGGTGCCGGGTGCCGGGTTCAGAGAAATATTCTCGAATCGAGAATAACCGAAGCTGAGCCGAACCCGACGCCCGATACCCGATAGCGATACCTGGCACCTGACACCCGATACCTGACACCCGATACCTGACACCCACTATGGAATATTCACAAGCCGAAATCTTGCAGACTGTGGCGATGACGGAGATGGAGCACCTCGATGTGCGGACCGTTACGCTGGGTTTGAGTCTGCGGGATTGCGCCGGCGAGTCGATCGAGAGGACGGCTGAGCGCGCCGGAGAAAAAATCAGGCGCGTCGCGGACAGGTTGGTGCGCACGGTGGACGAAGTCGGCGACGAGATTGGGATTCGGGTCGCGAATAAAAGGATCGCAGTCACGCCTGTTTCGATGATTTCGGAAGCCTCCACCGGCAATCCTGTGCAACTGGCACGCGCGATAGATGAAGCGGCTGAGGTGGTAGGCGTCGACTTCATTGGCGGCTATTCTGCTCTTGTGCACAAGGGAGCTACCCACTCGGAGACTGAATTCCTAAACTCCATTCCCGAGGCTTTAGCCAGCACCGAACGTTTGTGCTCGTCGGTAAATGTCGCGACCACCCGGGCGGGCATCAACATGGACGCGGTCCGGCAGGTCGGGGACATAATCAAAGACGCTGCCGAGCGCACGCGCGAACGAGGGGGTATTGCCTGCGCTAAGTTTGTTTGTTTCGCCAACGCAGTCGAAGACAACCCGTTCATGGCCGGGGCCTTTCATGGCGTTGGCGAGCCGGAAGCGGTTATTAACGTTGGGGTATCGGGCCCGGGCGTCGTGAATTATGCAGTTAGACACGCGCCCGCGGATTTGCCGCTGCAGGACTTAGCTGAAATCATCAAGAAGCTCTCATTCAAGCTCGCGCGCGCCGGCGAACTGGTGGGTCGAGAAGCCGCGCGCAGGTTGGGTTTGCCGTTCGGTATCATCGATTTATCACTCGCCCCCACTCCCGTGCCCGGAGATTCAGTGGCCAGCATCATCGAAGCGATGGGGTTCGAACGCGCCGGCGCGCACGGAACCACAGCCGCGCTAGCGCTGCTCACTGACGCCGTGAAAAAGGGCGGTGCAATGGCCAGCGGATCGGTCGGTGGCATGAGTGGCGCTTTCATTCCGGTGTCCGAGGATGCTGGAATGATCGAAGCCGTGCAAACCGGCGCCCTATCACTAGAGAAACTCGAGGCGTGGACCAGCGTCTGTTCGGTAGGTATCGACATGGTGGCGGTGCCCGGATCTACTTCAGCAGAAACGATCGCCGCAATCATTGCTGATGAGATGGCCATCGGCGTAATGAACAACAAGACCACCGCAGTACGAATAATCCCCGTGCCGGGACGTGAGGTGGGCGAAATGATCGAGTTCGGCGGTCTGCTGGGCGGCGCACCAATAATGGCAACCAGTCTTTTCTCTTCGGCAGGTTTTATTCGGCGTGGCGGACGAATTCCCGCGCCTATTCACTCATTAAGGAACTGAACGATGGAAGAAGCGCTAGGCATGGTTGAATGCAGAGGTCTGGTAGCAATGATCGAGGCGGCTGATGCAATGGTCAAAGCCGCTAACGTTCAACTGGTCGGCTACGAAAAAGTAGACGCTGGTCTGGTTACGGCAATCGTCCGCGGCGAGGTAGCGGCGGTAAAGAGCGCGGTTGATGCCGGCGCCGCTGCTGCCAGCCGAGTGGGTGAGGTTGTGGCTACGCATGTGATTTCCCGGCCGCATGCGAATGTTGACCAGGGCATCCCCGTGCTACGTACAGGCGAAACCACACGGAAGAAGATCAGCGGCTCGGTACGTCCCAAATAGAACCAGCGAAACCGAGCCCCTCCTATGCCTCGTCGCAAGTCCGAAAATGTAGAAGAGCGCACTGTAGCCAAATCCCTTCAGGAATACGGGCGTGGTGTGGCCGGCGGGCTGATGTTCAGCCTACCACTCCTGTACACGATGGAGGTGTGGTGGACAGGATTTATCGCCCATCCATGGAGGCTGCTCGCCTACGTGCTGGCGACCTTCGTTTTGCTGCTTGGTTACAATCGTTATGCAGGGTTGCGGCGCGACACGAGCATGATGGAGGTCGCGATTGATTCCGTGGAAGAAATGGGCATCGGTCTTTTTATCGCAGGCCTAGTTCTGTTTTTGCTGGGGCGCATTACTCTTGAGATGCCTATGAATGAGATTGCCGGACTCATTGTGATGGAAGCCATGACAGTAGCAATCGGCGTCTCAGTGGGCACTGCGCAACTTGGTGCCGAAGGCAAGGAGGACGAGGGCTTGGGAGGGGATTCGGTAAATCAACCTCAGCGAGGGGCTAATAAAAGGGTCCAGAACAAAGCTTCAGGAAAGGAAGCTCCTGCAGGTGGGAAGGAAATTCACTTCGGCGGTCAGCTGGTCCTTGCCTTTTGCGGTGCAGTGCTGTTTGCCGCTAACCTGGCGCCGACGGAGGAGATCGTTGTTGTCGCGACCGAGACATCCTGGATGAAAATACTGGGCCTGGCGCTTATGTCGCTCTTGATGGGTTCGCTGATTCTCCACTACAGCGAATTTAAGGGCGCGCAGGAATTCGTTCATAGGGATGGTCCCAGTGCCATTGTAATCGGCACGGTGATTACTTACGCGATTGCGCTGGCCACATCAGCCCTGATTCTCTGGTTTTTCGGCCGCTTCGACGGAGTAACACTTTACATAGCGTTGGCGCAGACGGTGGCGCTCGGTGTAGCTGCCACGTTGGGAGCATCTGCTGGAAGGTTATTGCTGCAATGAATAAGGTGCAGAAAAATTGGTTGGAATGGATTGTTTTCGCAATCGGTCTCGTGCTGGTTGCATTTACGCTCGGTTATCTCGTATACGCAGGCGTGATCTTGGGCGAGACGCCGCCCAGCCTTGAGGTACGTCTTGGCATGCCTGAACAGCAGCCTCACAACTTCATCGTTCCCATTACTGTGATCAATCACGGGGATGAAACCGCTGCAGGGGTCCACATCGAGGTTGTGATGGAGAGCGGAGGCGGAGAGAAAGCCCATAGCGAGATCGAGATAGCATTTGTGCCGCGTCGCTCGACGCGCGAAGGATGGGTCACTTTCGAACAGGACCCGCGTACAGCCCAACTGAAAGCGCGCGTACTCGGTTATGAAAAGCCGTGAAGAGTCTCCCGAGTTACTGCGCACGGCCAGCCGGCGGCGGTATCGTGTGTAACAGTGTCACTGGGCTAGTTGGTTGACCGCGAGTAAAGCGAGCGGGGCGTTAGCCGGACTGTTAAGGAGGGCCCGTCAAGAAAGTTGCCTTGCGTCCGTATGTACCTGCTACTCGACCTTCCGATCCTCGCTCTTGGTTTCTGCCATTGCCTCCGGCTCTAACTCTTCCGCGCTCGTGTTCATTCTGATGAAGATGCCCCATGCAACCAGCAACACGCCCGCCGCGATTCCGACAGAAGCGGCTTGCGGCAGTCGTGACGGATCGTCATGAGCAAGTTCGAAGACAGTTACCAAGCATTCGATGGAAAGCGCCACGACGACAACTACCATAAATCGCGACAAGAATCGCCGGACGCGCGTGGGTGCGCTCACTTGCACTTTCCGCAACACCTCCTCTTCCAGGACCGTTTGTCCCAGTTCAAGAGCAACTACCGCGATGGTCAATAACCCAATACTTTCAAGGACAGAGTTGAAGCGACCCCTGAGGGGCAACGACGCGCTGGGGTTGACTCCATTCCAGAGTTCCAGTGCGGCAAAGAAGATCAAAGCGAGGCCGCAGCAGATGAACAGAAAGATAATACTTGAATAACTGACGCCAAATAGTTTTCGAATAATCTGCAACGCAGGACCGCTCCTCTCAATAGATGGCAGGTGTTATCGCTTCTAATGCCGGACCAGACACTTTATCTGTGCCCGAAGTGTCTAGTTCACAACCTAATGCTTTGATCGCGTGAGGATAATAGGCCACGTTCGAGGAGGCTGCAATCCATTGTGAGACTTATAGCTAAATGTGCTCGCAATAGGAACTCTGGTGCGCCGGTAGCGCCTGCAGGATGGAGCGCGTGTCCTGCTTGATGCCACCGGCTTGCCCGGTGGAGTTTCACGTTTGCTGCTATTACGGCAGCGATTCCATGCAGTAAGGATGCCACCGGCTTGCC
>JALZJF010000105.1 GCA_030859905.1 Acidobacteriota bacterium | reverse complement strand
CGAAGTTGGCCGTTAGTTGGATCGAAAGGTCCTGACTGAAAAGTGTCGGCATTTAGAATAACGCCCTCCCCACGACCATCGCCGGTTACGGAAAACAGACCTGGTGCCGAAGGCATAATCGTCACATTCGCTCTGGATTGAAAGCCTTCAGAATTCTGAACCAAAACTTCCGCCGCGCCGACCTCTGTTTCTGGCGGGACCACAAAGGTCACTTGCGCGGGGGAGACATAGAGAATCCTGGCGGCGCGACCGTTGACCGTCGCGGTGGTCCCAGCGAGCGACTGCGGGAATGCGCCATTCACCGAAGGCTCGGCCTGCAGTCTCTCGCTAGCCAGGGCAGTTCCTTTGGCAATCACAATGCTGTCAGGCGCGAGCGTCTGGGCAGGCCCGGGTTCGTTGCCGTGAGCAGCTCCATTAGAAACTACAAGCGTGCCAAACGACGGGCGAGGCTCGATTGTTGTTACATAGATCTCAGAATTGTCGGCGAGATCATTTGATGAAACCGGGCCCGAAAACACGCGCGGAAAACTGAACGCAACCTGACTGCCATCATCGTTTAGCGATGAGACCACTTCGGCTGTTGCTGACGCGGGAGCCTCCGTCAACTTAGTGAACTGGCCGGTGGGAGTATCGTATACGTACAACTCGACGCTGCGATCGTTGTTCCCTCCGATCACATTTCGTCGGGTAGCAAAAGCAATGCGTTTACCGTCACCGCTGATGGTTGGATGCAAGCGTACATCGTCCGCGCGGGCGCCGAGTGCCGTGATCTGCATCGTGCCGTTGGATATGGCATCAAAAATAAATACCTGGCTTTGGAGGGGAGCGTTTTCAGCCGAATAGACCACGCGTGAACCGTCATCGCTGATTGCCCGACCGTAAGTCATAGATAAACCGACACCATTGGCGGCGGCCGTGACAGTTCTCCCACTCGTGCGGTCGTACAAGAGCAAGTCGCGTGAGTTGCTTTGACCCTGGCTTCCATTGCGAACAAAAGCCACTTGGGAGCCATCACCGCTGATTTTCGCTTCGGTAGCGCCGACGATCTCGTCAGAAGACGTGATCTGGGTAATCAACCGGGTGGTTGTGTCGATAGTTAGCACTTCGAAATTGTGATCGGCATTAAGTCCCGTAAGATTGCGATTCGAGGAGAAGGCGATGATGCTTCCATCATCGGTGATCGAAGGTTGAAAGTTGCCATCGCCAATCCGGGTGGAGAAGTCAGTTGGAGTTGTATTGGTAATCTGGCTGACTGCCGTGCCATCAAAGAGGAATATTTCTGAGTTTCGATCGGGGTTTGTCCCTACGAGATCTTCGGTTGAAGCGAAAGCGATACGCGATCCATTTTGGGAAACCGCCGGAGCTACCGCTCTCGACATGCCCATTTGCGCGAACGCCGGTGGGCCCGTGGCGAGATCAGCGCGAATCGCGCGAAACCCTTGACCGTTGCCAACCCCCGCCAGATTGCCCGTCGTTTCAAACGCTACGATGCGACCATTACCACTGAGAGATGGGTTGAGGTTAATGATTTCCTCGGGTGTGGTTGTTACCCGACGGACCGGGATCCCCAATTTGGCATCTTGCTTAGAATAGTAGAGAAAGGCAGTGGAGCCCGTGGAACGTGCCGCAAAGAGAGCCACAGAAGTTATTACTAGAGTGAAAGCCAAGCCGGTGAGGATACTTGCACGAAGCATGGTGAGTTTGCTCCTGTTTCCGTCAAACTGGTTACAGTTCGACGTAAGAGAATTTCTATCATCAATTCTGACTAGTCGATGCCAGACTTAAAGGATGAGGACCAGCGGCCTGAGAGAGAGTGGAAAATCTCAAATCTAAGATCGCAACAGAGGCGGTGAAGTCCCCAACTCTTTATGCTTTTGGCTGCGCACATTCTACTCTCTTGCTTTGAGAATACAAGATAAAATCTTCTGATCCTTCTGATCTGCATGCGTACTCTCAACACAGAACCATTTGCGGTAGCCAATGGATGCTAAATTCAACCACCCCGGCACCGCTCAACCACAGAACCATTTGCCCTAGCCAGCTCCCCCTCAGTTTCTCTTTAAGGCAGGGCTCACCTGCCCCTGCTCCTGCGGGCCAAGTCCATTAAGGCAGAGCCGAGCTTTGCATACATCAACTGGGGTGAGCGGTGCTGGGGGTGGTTGAATTTAGGATCCATTGGCTACCGCAAATGGTTCTGTGGTTGAGCGGTGCTGGTGGTTTGAAAAATAGGACGGCAGGGCTATCCTAACTAAGGACCTCAAAAGAAGGGGAAAAAAGCATAGAGACCATGAAACTACTCATCAGTGGATCGCATGGCCTGGTAGGAAAGGCTTTGTTCAAGTCGCTCAGGGCTAAAGGGCACGAAATCTTCCGCCTGGTCCGACATGCGCCGGTTTCTGATTCGGAGATTGAATGGAGCCCGGACAGATACAGCATCGCGCTCGCGCGCCTGGAGGGTTTTGACGCGGTCGTTCACCTGGCAGGCGAGAGCATTGCTTCTGGTCGTTGGGACGAAGAGAAGAAGCACAAAATTCGAGAGAGCCGTGTCAAAGGCACAAAACTTCTGAGCGACGCGCTCGCAAAGCTGGCCCGCCCACCCCAGACTCTCATCAGCGCCTCAGCAATCGGCTACTACGGCAACCGTGGTAACCAACTGCTCACGGAAACGAGTCCGGCTGGCGATGATTTTCTGGCCGGCGTCTGCATCGAGTGGGAGAACTCAACCGCGCACGCGGCGGAGAAGGAAATTCGCGTCGTCAACACCCGCTTCGGGATCATTCTCGATTCCGAGGGTGGCGCCCTGGCAAAGATGCTTACGCCATTTCGAATGGGGGTGGGCGGAAAAATCGGCAGTGGCGAACAGTGGATGAGCTGGATTGCGCTGGACGATGTGGTCGGCGCGATCGAGTTTGTGCTGGCGACTGACACTCTGAAGGGGCCAGTCAATTTTGTCGCGCCTAACCCGGTGAGGAATTACGAGTTCACAAAAACACTCGGGAAGGTGCTCTCTCGTCCAACCATTTTCCCGATTCCCGCCTTTGGTGTGCGCCTGGTCTTTGGCGAGATGGCCGATGCGTTGTTGCTATCGAGCCAACGGGTTGAAGTCAAGAAGTTGAACGAGGCGGGTTATCAATTCCGCTATTCGGTGCTAGAAGCAGCGCTAAGACACGTTCTCTCGAGCGCCTAGTCCGGATTATTCACGAACTGCGGTGTTTTTCAGTAAGCCTGCGGTAGCAGGCGAAAGCATAAAGACTGGGGCGTGAGCCCCAGGCCTCTGCAAACAAAGTGTCCTAAGCCTGCGAAGGCAGGCGACAGCCCGAACCAAATTCCGCGCTCGTCTCAAACAACACGCTGCCGCCCGTTAACACGGGCTGATGCTATCTTCGTTGCTTTCCTGGGGCTCACGCCCCAGGC
>JALZJF010000097.1 GCA_030859905.1 Acidobacteriota bacterium | reverse complement strand
CCTGACTTACATGAAAAAGTTAAAGCGAGTCGGGAAGAATTGATCCAGGCTTTTGAATCGCCCAAGTGGGAAGAACGGTTCTCCACGCTAAAGGAATTGGGCAGAAACGCAACAGCTCAGATAGATTCTCAAGCTCTGTCACTAATTATCAGAGCTACCAAAGATCCAAAGATGTCGATTCGCCGTTTAGCGGTGGTGATTCTTGGGTTGATAAAGACTCCTGAAGTCTTCGCTCCACTCTGTGAGGCTCTGAAAGACGAAGCAGTTGGAGTGCGCCGATCGGCAGGCGATGCCCTAACGGATTTAGGAGATCCGAAGGCGATTGGTCCGATAGTTTCGACATTGAAAGATCCGAACAAACTTGTTCGTTGGCGAGCCAGTCGATTTCTTTATGAGTTAGGGGACGAAAGCGCTCTGCCCGCACTAAGAGAGGCCCAGGATGATCGCGAGTTTGAAGTGGCGATGCAAATTCGACAGGCCATTGAACGGATAGAGAGCGGCAAGGTGGGCCAGGGACCCGTTTGGAGACAAATGACTCAGAGGGATTAACTAGTGGGTTGTAACAGTTGATGCCCGTTGTCTAAGTTTGGATAGACGTCGGTGCGAAGCGGTGATAGGCTGGTCGCCACCATGAGCACCACTACACTAATAATCGTCATCGTCGTAGTTCTCCTACTCTTCGGCGGCGGCTACGGCTTCTCCCGCCGTGGGCGATAAGGGCACCGCGCGAGAGCCAAATTATTAGTCGGATTATAGCCGCCCCGAGGCTCTTATGATTAGCTTCGGGGCGGGCCGTCGAGAGTTTGCGCCTTTTAAATTCCAGAAGCACAGATTTAAGACGCCACCAATTTCTGCGCGATGAGCGTTTTGAGCTGATCGCGCTAAAATCATCTTAATATTTGACCTATAAACGATTTTTCAGGATGCGGCTGACCACAGACATGGATTTTTGGCCTAACGCAGAACTAGAACAAGCTGCAAGTGACCCCGATATTCGGTTGCCTCAGTCGTGGAATTGTTCTCGCGCCCGTGCACGCCGGCCGCCGTGGTCAGGTGCAGCGCAGGGTTAGGCATGTCGATACGACGCGCTTTGCGCGCGACCCACTACGGCCCAGCATCGATCGCGTCCGACTGAACCCGTTCGACAGCGCGTTACTCTTCCCGCTTTGCTCTTCGCACCGCTGCGTCCGACCGTCCAATCGTCCCCGTCATGCGCCCTCCGGCCCGTTGCGGATCCACTGGACCGCGGCGCGCCTCACAGCATTTCCTGCGGAAATGCGAGAGGATAAATCGTTCCCTCATCCGTCGCCCAGATCGCGGTAACGCATCATGGCCCAGGTGAACAAGCCGTGGGCTATCAAACCAGCGGCGGTGGCCCCGAGCAGCCACGGGCCGAAAGGTTGTTCCAAGAGAGTCGCAAGCGCCTTTGCCACGCCGCCCGCGTTATCGGGCTCAGCATTTACGGCTGCTTGTAGGAGAAATAGGCCGACAAGGGCGATCAGCAAAGCCCGCGCGCAAAAGCCCATCCGGCCGAGAGTGATCATCGCAATCTTCTCCCAAGCATGCATCTTGCGCAGTGCGAGTTTCTCGCGGAACTTCGCCCGGTAGGCCACTAGGAGCTGACTGATGCTGATCCCAAGGGCCACCAAGCCCACGGCCCCAACCAGCCAGCGTCCAAACCACTGCGACATTAGCCATCTCGTCCCCGACTGCGCGGATTGATCCCCACTCTCCCCGCCGCCAATCACGCCGAGCCCCGATAGGACTATCCTCGCCGCCATGTATGCGAGATAGATATGTAGGAAGCCGCTGGCACCGTACAACAGCCGGAGGCCAATGCCGACGTTTTCGGGGTCCTTGAACACCTCCACAAACTTCCACGCCGAATATTGCAGCAAACCGACGGCGAGGATTCCCAGAAGCGTTCCCCCAAATGGGCCCCGGCCGATTTCCTGGAGAGCTCCTTTCGTGTCATCCGTTTCCCCGCCGAAACCAACCGCGACCTGCAGGGCCAGCAACCCAACGGCAAGATAAACCGCGCCCTCGGCGAGAAACCCAGAACGAATGATGAATTTTAGAAAGCCGCCTTGGGACCTCATGCCGGATGATCCTTGAGGAGAGGAAAGGGAATTGTCAACTTAGCTTCATGAAGACAGATCAATTCTGAGAAGATCAAGGCACTTTGGGTCGCTTGGTTGAAAGTGATCGCTCTTTGATTTAGGCAATTGCTCATGCGCCGGATCACTGCTCTGCGTACCTACCAGCCCATTGTCTGAAAGACCGGCAACTACACTAATAAGAGGAGCAGGAGATGTATTGAACTGCACCCTTGGGGAAGGAGGCTCTACGATGACCAGGAAGGGCGCGGTATCCGCCAAGACGGCGGTGGCAAAACGGCGCACATTTACGCTAGAGTTCGAACTGCAAGTCGCCTCGTTCTCGTTTGGATAAGGACTTCTTCAACGGGTTGGATATTTGAGGTGGAGCTGGCGATCAAAGTGGCACACAGTTTGGCACACAAAAATGTGCCGGACGGGCAGTAGAAGCAGTGGATGCAGTGCATACAGAGCGAAGTTTGCTGAGCAATTTCGCAAATGTTGTAAACACGGGGTTTAAAATTGGGTAGAGCACTACCTTGACACGGTAGGGGTCTGGGGTTCAAATCCCCACGCGCCTACCATTTTTATTGGGTTATTTCGTTGCTTTTGTCCTCCCCTCGTCGTTCACGGCACAGTTTGGCAGACTTTTGGCAGACTCTCAAAAATTTAGGGGATTCGTGAGTCTTCGTGGTCCTTTCACCGCTAACTAGCCGACCTTCCTTTCCTGCTGCTTCTTCGGCATACTTCCAGCCGCGGCGAAGCTAATCTGCTTGAGCGGAGAAGGCTGTTCAAGCTTCGCAACACCTTCGACCATGGCGTCCCAAGTTGCATGGGTATACCCGGGTGTCATGCGTGACGCGGCCCCGAATCCCATCATTGGCGTCGCATGCCCGAGCAGGGCAGAAATCACAAAGTGATGAACGCCTCGTTCGACCAAACGAGTCGCGAATGTGTGACGAAGATCATACGGTCGCAGATTTTCAATGCGCACATTGGGAGACTCACTCATTAACGCAGACGCGGTTCGCCGCGCACCCGACAACCATCCTCACGTTGTCTTGTGCTCCACAAATGGTCGCTGGCCATTCGCCGCCTACACCGAGGGTGATTCCCTGGATGATTTTCTTGACCATGCCATGCTGGATCTTATGACATGTTGCGGGGAAAGACGGGCAGCCATTCCCAAACTGCCCGCCAACTGCGAGTTGACCGCACTTCACTTTATCAACGCCTGGAGCTCGTCGAAGGCTCTATCTTTCGACTGTCAACGAGGCCGTGGCCAGCATTGTTTAGCCTATTGGGCGGTCTGGTTCCGTACGGCTAGGCACCTCCTGCTTATCCGGTTGTTTCAGCAAGGCACCAGATGTCGCGGTTAGGGTTCATTGAATATCCTTGGCGCCCGTAATAAGGCCGTAGGCTTGTGACCGCATCGGCAGGCGAAGCCATCCGGCCAGCGACAGGCCGCCAGATAATCTTGGCAGGCCTCTTCACTGGCGGATTGAGCCTGAAACTGCCGCAGATTCGTAGGAAAGGGCGGACGCGCCACCCTTCGATACCATATCTAGCGGCATGCTGAAACAACCGGATAAGCAGGAGGCACCTAAAGGGTGCGTGGATTCATGAAAGCGACTTTTGGGGCTTTGGAGATCAAGTACCAAGATCGCAGGGCAACTAACCAAGCGGTAGAGTTATCAAAGCCAACGCGAGTGATAGTTCGCAGATTGTTTTCCCGTAGAAAGTTCTTGACAGGATCGGTGGTCCTGTCTTATACAAGGAAGGTTGCGCGATCGTTTGAATTGCGAACAATGAGGAAAAACTTTTCAATGTTGACGAGCTGGACATTCAGAGAACATACGACCAAACGGCAGCAGTGCGCCGATATGCGAGGCGTGTGTTTAGCCAGCGGTCTGAGCTTGGCGTCTGTCACATTGGGGGTCAATCTTTTTGGCGGCGGACTCGGGCAAAGACAGGCAGAGTCCATAGATAGCCGTTACATCAGGCAATAATTCGCGGGAGCGGCCTCCCGCTCCCAAATCTCAAAGAAAAGTCGCGAGAATTGTAAGGAGCGGGCAGCTTCCCTGGGAGGCTTAAAGCCGCTCCTTTTGTTTTTTGACAATTGAAGTACCTTTTTGCGAGAGAGTGGGGTCCCCAAGCGGGCATCCCGCTTGGGGTGTCAGATGAAGGCAGGGAGCCTTTAGCGGATGACAACGCCGTTGCTTGTCGAGAGTCCCGAGCGTCGCCATCCTCGGAGAAGTGTGCCTCGAAGTGTATTCGCGGTACTGCTCTGCTGCCTTCATCTATTTTTTAGCACAGATGGATCTTAGATTTGAAATTATTTGAAATCTGAATTCCATTTCGCATGTGTGGCTGAGCAGCAAAGGCACCTGAATGTTTTATGAGAGGCGCGAATCTCTCCACGCGCACCAAAAAACATTGCCAATTGCCGATTTCCGATTGCCTATTGGCTCGTTACAACCTAAGGGTCGTCTGAGCAAAGCAATACGATAGGCCAATAGGCATTTGGCAACCGTCCTCGGGGATGAACGCGAAATGGAAAGCGGACTGATTTTCAATCAGTTGATTTGCGAGTTCGAGTCTCGTCATCCCTGCCAAATCATTTTCAATTTCCAATTGTCAATTGCCCATTTCTTTGAATGCGATCGTTCGATTTTTATCAATCGGCAATCGGCAATTCCGAAAGGGACTGTAGCTTAGCTGGAATAAAGCACTGCACTGTCGATGCAGAGATCGCGAGTTCAAGTCTCGTCAGTCCCGCCACTTTTTTATCGTTTACTTTCGAACCGATTCCGGTTCCGACAAACACCAATCGGCAATCGGCAATCAAAAATCGCAAATGTTCCCGCGTCAGTAGCCAAATCGAATCAAGGCACCTGCCTCTTAAGCAGGGGATTCCGGAGTTCGAGTCTCATCTGGCGCACCAATCGTTCGGTGCAGTAGCCCGACCGTCAGGGAGGGCTTACTCTTAGAAAGGAGGAAGCAAATGCCTTACAAGAAGCTACCAATCGGTGGCGCACATAGCGAGATCCTGTCGTGGGCCAACCACGATTTCAGCATCGAAGAGCAATCAATGCTGCGCCACGTCTCGCGCTTGCCATGTTTGTTCAAGCACGTCGCGCTGATGCCTGACGCCCATCTGGGCAAAGGCAGCATGGTCGGCTCGGTCATCGCGACAAAGGATGCGGTAATTCCGGCAACAGTTGGCGTTGACATCGGCTGCGGCATGATGACTGTTAAGACACCATTCAAGAGCGGCATTCTCGATGGCAAGTTGAAGGACTTGCGCTTGGCAATCGAAGAAGCAATTCCGGTCGGCTTTAACGCGTATAAGGAATCAGTTGATGAATCCTCGTACTGGGATGGCTGGAAGGACTTCAGCGAGCTGCACCAGGGCGTTCGCGATCGCAAAGCGAAAGCGATGAAACAGTTGGGCACGCTGGGTGGCGGCAACCACTTCATCGAAGTATGTCTGGACACGGAAAACTTCGTCTGGTTGATGCTGCACTCGGGTTCGCGCAATATCGGCAAGGAGTTGGCCGAACGCCATATTTCAACTGCGAAGAGTTTGTGGAGATTGTCGGAACTTCCGGCTCCCGATCTCGCTTACTTCATTCAGGGCACGCCGGAATTTGCGGCGTACTGGAAAGACCTAAAGTGGGCGCAGACTTACGCGATGAAGAATCGCGAGATCATGATGACGCGTCTGTTGAAGGTCTTTAACAAGATGTTCAATCATCGCCAGCCGTTCAAGCCTGAGCTTGCGGTTAACTGCCACCACAACTACGTTGCGCTCGAAGAGCACTATGGCGAAAAAGTTTTCGTCACACGCAAGGGCGCAATCAATGCCGAGAAAGATGTATACGGCATCATTCCCGGATCGATGGGCGCTAAATCGTTCATTGTTCAGGGACGCGGCTCGGCAGAGAGTTTCAACTCCTGCTCCCATGGGGCCGGACGCAAGATGTCGCGTGGCGCGGCCAAGCGTGCTTTTACGAAGGACGATTTGGCGCGCCAGACTTCGGGCGTTGAATGCCGCAAAGATGTAGGCGTGCTGGATGAAATTCCCGGCGCTTATAAAGACATCAAGGCGGTGATGCGAAACCAGAGCGATCTGGTAAAGATCGTTGCCGAGATCAAGCAAATGGTCTGCGTTAAGGGATAACAAAGTTTCGAGTTCGAGTTCCGGGTTTCGAGTTCAGCGACCATTTGACTCGAAACTCTAAACTGATTTCGGGGTGTGGTGTAACGCAAGCATCCGAGTCCTGGGAACTCGTGGCGACAGTTCAACTCTGTCCTCCCCGACCAATCGGTACGGAACCGCGAGCGGTAGCGACCGGATGCTATGCTCAACCCGCATCCGCTCTAAGGGACAGGTTTCGAAATGAGGAACCGGGAGTTGTTATGTTGAGTGGTAGCGTCCGGTCGCTCCCGCTCGCGGTTCTGTAACAAGCATCGTTGGTCCAGTTGGTTCAAGACCGGGGGCGTTGCTGACGCTCCGGACACCGGTTCGAATCCGGTACGATGCTCCAATTCAACAATTTTGCCCCCGTAGCTTAACGGAAGAGCGGTTCGCTTCGAACGAATCAGGTATGGGTTCAAGTCCTATCGGGGGCCCCAGACATTTTCAATTGCCAATTGCCGATTGCTGATTGGTCTTTCAGTGCAGGTCGTCGTTTTCATAATGGCAGAGACTCTTCTTCAGCGAAACTGCACCAATCGGCAATCGGCAATCGAAAATCGGCAATACCTTGCGGAAGTGATGTAGCTGGCAACATGCGAGTCTACCAAACTCGCTTCGAGAGTTCGAATCTCTCCTTCCGCTCCAAAGCATAAACAAGCGGATAGGCGCGGATCTGAAAAAGAGTAGGCAGAACACGAAAGTGATGGAACTTGCTCGCTTGTGTTCATCTGTGGCTTGAATTTCGCTAATCCAAACGAAAGGAGGTGTCGAGTGATGGCACTTAATGCCCGCGTTCTACTACTCAACCAAACTTACGAGCCGCTCGGCACCGTCAGCGTGGCCCGAGCGATCATCATGACGTTCAAGAACAGCGTCTTCGTCGAGGAATGGGACGGCGATCGCGTGCTTCGTTCGGCTCATGATGAATTTCCCGTGCCGTCGGTAATCCGCCGCCGCACTTACATCAACGTTCGCCGGCGTCGCGCAGCATC
>JALZJF010000086.1 GCA_030859905.1 Acidobacteriota bacterium | reverse complement strand
TCCGCTCGCATGAGCAACTTGCGGTGAGACGCTCGGTGCTTAATTAGGCAGCGAGAGCCAATTCATTGTTATTGGCAATTGTTTTTCCCTACGCTTTTTAACGAGCTGCATAGAGAAGCCCGGCATGGCATCCGGTCGATCGTCCAGGACTCCTGTCGAAGCCTGTCGCCCCCCGTTGCTAAGGTGAGATTATAACAGAGCTTTTGCTATAATCCCCATCAGCGAGGCAACTTGCCCAAAAGGGTAGTAATCCTACCGCCCGAGCCGTTTCAGCTATCGAAAGAGGTTAAGTTCTAATGGTTAAAGATTCCAGAACGCTTTCTGCGCGCGCAGTTCTTAACGCTCCGCCGGCCGACCGCCAGCACCTTCTGCGCCGCTTCTGGCTGCCCGCAGTGTTGCTCCTGGCCCTGGCTGCCGGGGGCCTGACCGGCATTATTGCTGCCTATGAACTGAATTACTCCCGGGCCGCCAATGAAGTCGCGGCCCTGGCAACTTATCGTCCCAGCGTGGTTACTCGCGTCTACGCCGACGACGGGGAAACAATAATCGGGGAGTTTGCCCTGGAGAAAAGGATTCCTCTTAAGTACAAAGAAATTCCGCAGGTGGTGAAAAACGCGATTTTGGCAGTCGAAGATGCCCGCTTCTACGATCACGTCGGTATCGACCCGATTCGAATCATCGGGGCCACTTGGAAAAACATTACCACCGATAAAATAGAAGGCGGTTCGACGCTAACCCAACAGCTCGCCAAGAATCTATTTCTTTCCAAGGAGCAGGTTCGGGGATTCAATCGCGAGTCGATCTCGCGAAAAGTAAACGAGTGGGGGTTGGCGCTCCAGATCGAACGCTACTACACCAAGAATCAGATCATGGAGCTGTACGCCAACCACACTTTCCTCGGAGCCAATGCTTACGGCATTGAGGCTGGAGCCGAAACTTATTTCGGTAAACAGGCGAAGGACCTGACGATTGGCGAGGCCGCTCTGCTAGCCGGTATTCCCAAAGCACCAAGTGATTATTCACCGACGGCTAACGCCGTAAAAGCAAAAGAACGAAGAGATCTGGTTTTGGACTTGATGGCGAAAAACGGGTTCGCCACTGAAGCCGAAGTCGATGCTGCAAAGGCGAATCCAATTCAGCTTGCCGACACGGCCTACTACCAATCGCAACCTCGTTCGAGCGCGTTTGACTATCCCGTGGAGCACGTTCGTCAAGACTTGGAAGACAGGTACACGACTCGAGTGGCCCAGGGCGGGTTGTCGGTCTACACCACCATCAATGTCGAAGCTCAGAAAAAGGCGTATGAGGTCGTTCGTGCCGGTCTCAGACGTTACGATCGCAGCAGGGGATGGCGCTCGACCTACACGATGATTCCGACCTCCGCAAGAAACGGAGCTGGTCCACCGTCCCAACAGGAATTGAATAACTTCAAACATCCCGACTGGTACGGCAACGAATACCAGGAGGGCCGTTTTCTAATGGGCTTGGTTATGAAGGTTGACCGGGCGAAAAACGAGGCAACCGTGCGCTTTGGCAACTACACTGCCACGGTTACGCCCGCGGAGATGGGTTGGGGAGGCCGGCAACCAAGAGATGAATTTAAGGTTGGGTACGTCGGTGAGTTCGAGATTAAAGAGGTGGATAAGAAAACACGCCGGCTAAAAGTCGATCTCTCCCAGGTTCCCGCGGTCCAAGGCGCGATGATGACCCTCAATGCAAGAACTGGCGAAATCGTTACGATGGTGGGTGGGTACGACTTCTACAGTACCAGCAAGTTTAATAATGCTACTCAGGCATATCGGCAGACTGGGTCGTGTTTTAAGCCATTCGTCTACACGGCTGCGGTCGAATGGGGTATGACGCCCGATACCCCTGTCAGCGGCGCGCCGATCAGCATTGGCTCCTGGAAGCCACACAACTACGATGGGTCGCTTGGTAACGGCGACTTGCCTCTAAAAGTCGCGTTGGCGAAATCGATGAACATCCCGGCAGTGCACCTGCTGCAAACAGTGGGCATCCAAACCGGAGCTCAGATGGTGCGGCGCTTCGGCATAAAAGTTCCCATGGCCCCCTATCTACCTTCCGCACTCGGCGCCACTGAAGTGCCCCTGGACCAAATGGTTTCGGCCTACTCCGCATTTCCCAATAAGGGTATCCGCGTTGAGCCACACATGATCCGTCGGGTCCTGGACCGCGATGGCGCAGTCCTGGAGGAGTGGGAAAAGACCACCTACAAAGTCATGAACGAGTATGTGGCCTTGACGATGGTATCGATGATGCGGGGAGTAGTGGAGGCTGGCACGGCCACGGCGGCCCGTTCGCTAGGGGTTCCAGTTGCCGGTAAGACGGGGACCGTAAACGATCATACTGACGTCTGGTTTATTGGCTACACGCCGACGTATGTGACTGGTGTGTGGATGGGTTATCCGGGCAAGAAAAAGGATCTCGGAAAAAATATGACTGGAGGCGTGGGAGCGTTACCTTTCTTCATCGATTTCATGAAGCCTTTTCTGAAGGACAAACCTAAGGATGATTTCGATAAGGCACCGCGAATGCCTGAAGACATGCGAGAGCTTTTCCGCCAGCGCCAGCGTGAACTAGCGGCTGAACGAGTCCAGCTCGCTGTTGATGCCGAAACGGAAGAAAGCGACGAGACTGCGGTAACGACGGCTGACACAGAACCGAAGTTAGAGCAGGTAACACTGCCTCCGCCCCCAAAGACGGAGGATCAACCGATCGTATCCCCACCGAATGTTGAACTCGTTACACCCAGGACAGAGCCGCCGCCACCGACCACCCGACCGCGCGAAGTCGAGCCACAGAAGAAGAAGGGCAAAAAAGGCGAGGATGAACCTTAGTCTGTTAATGGAGGAAGAGCTTGAAGAGCGACGATCGTGACGTCTGTCCCTATTGTCGCTTTTTCGTGCGGTCATCTGAATGTCAGTGTTGAGTTAGTCTTCCATTTTTCATTTCTCACCCCTGTGATTTCGTGGATCGTTCTTAATCTCGCAGCCAAACAGGCGATCCACGAATTACCACGAAATGGGATTAGAAATGACCAATGAAAAGTGAGAAATGACAAATGGAAAATGGTTCTTCCTGCTACACCAGCTTATCCAAGGCATAAGGAAGCATCCTTCGCCACCAGGGCCAGTCGTGGTTAACATCCGCACCCCAAAGGTCCAGAGTGTGAGGAATTCCCTTCGAGTTTAGAATGTCGGAAAGATGGCGGCTGCGCTCGGGCGCCTCGTACGAACCCTGACCGGACATGATGAAGACAGCGTCGGCTCTTCGCAATAGCGGTAGATGGTAGTCGTCGTTCAGATTTGGTAGATAGTCAGTCGGATTGTTGAAATAAACATTGTCGTCATAGAAGTCTCCGAGGTAGGACCTCATATCATAACTGCCACTCATGGCAATCACACCGCGAAACTGATCCGGATGTTTGAAGTAAGCATTGGCCGCCAGAAAGGCGCCAAGACTCGCGCCCGTGGTGAGCGGCTTGGCGTCTAACTGGCCGGTGTCTCTTCGAATTGCGGGTACTACTTCATCAACGACGTAGCGATCGAAACGCGTCAGGAGTTCGGCCTTTAAATGCGGCGGCATCTGTTCATTGAGCAGGCTGTATCGGTTGACGCTATTGATCGAATAGGCGCGAATTCGTCCACCTTCGATATGCGGCCTTATGGCGTCAACCAGATGAAACCGTTCGTACTCGAGATAGTCGGCTGCGGCCGTGGGTAACATCAAGAGCGGCGGTCCGTCATGCCCATAGGCCACGAGCGGCATTTCCATATTCAAGTTGGGACTAAACCAGGCTGTGGTCCTGCGTTCCATATAGACCCTTCCGAAGTGACATCGAGAAGATGGCCAAGCTTTGTACGATATGGTTTTTGCAGTGAAAGATATTCTCGCAGTTCAATGGACAGCGCAAGCTGAGGTGCTCCGCAATCTTCGTCTCCCGATAATCCTCAACATACGTCTGCTTGACGTAACTTAGGTAGTGGGTCAGTTTGATTCCGGAAGTTCAGAGTTCATCAACCTTCAGGTTGCCGTTTCGCGACCGCAAAATAAAAGTTTGAACTCTAAACTGACCCTACCCTTAACTTTAACTAAACTTAGTCTGCTAAACTTAGTCTGCTTGACGCTCACTAGCCGGTCTGTTATAAAAACCGCTTCGCGCCCTGGGCATAGTTTGACACTATGCGAGGGCGCTTATTCCGCAGTAGCTCAATGGCAGAGCATTCGGCTGTTAACCGAAGGGTTGTAGGTTCGAGTCCTACCTGCGGAGCCAGATTGGACGAGGGTCGCTGGAGTTAGCTCCGGCGGCCTTTTCGTTTTGCCACGCGGTATTGATAACGGCAAGAATATCAAATGGTTGGCGGAATGTAGCGGTAAGAGTCTGATCCTTCCACGTCGAGTTCGAACACACAAATCCAGCAGTCAGCGCTTTTCGCTTGGATTCTGTTAAAACCGTCAAGCCGATCTTCGTAAAGCTTATCAAGACGATTCTGAATCTTCCTGTGCTCTGCTTGGAGTTGCGCGATCGCCTCATCCCTGAAGCGTTTCTCATCTGCGTGGCTTTGATGTAAGGCTTCGGTCACCCAGTCCATAACTTCATCGTCAAAGACAAGGCCTTTGAGCAAATCAGCAAAACACTTTTCCAAAACCTCCTCGCGCGCGTATGGTTCCTGACATTTCCCCTTTCATCACTTGCCCTTCTTTTAGAGTCAGGACTAGAAATCTCCGAGGTCACCGCCGAAGTCGCCGAAGTCGCCCCCGGCGTCGCTGTCCAGGTCAGTATCCATCTCGTGCCCGGCGTCTTGGCCGGCATCTTGATGAGCATCTTCCGCCTCGCCCGCGGCCTGCTGATCTCCGCCCTCAGTCCCGCCATCATCGAAGCCGGAACCGCCGAAGAACGATTGGGCAATGGCGCTCCCCACCACCACGCCGGCGATGCTCGATAAAAAGCTTCCCGCCATCATTCCGCCCATGCTGGTGCCGCCGCCCATTCGTCCGAAAGTGCGCTCCATCGTGCCGGGTCGACGGATTTCGGCACGCGTCGCCAGGCGCGCGAGAGACTGCGGGTCATCTTTCGCCTGAACGCGCTCGGCGTCAGGGGCGCCGGCGCTCAATTCTTCGAACACCAAGCGGCGTTGCTGCGGCGTCAGCCGCGCGAATGCTTCGGCATGCGCCTGCTCGATGGTCTCGGGCGGCGCGGTTTGCAGCATGTAGCGGTAACGCGCCACTGCCTGCTCGTCGCTTGACTGTCCGGTCAGTGGTTGATTCCCAACTTGTCGCCGGGCCTGTTGCTGCTGCGTGGTTTCTTCACGTCCGAGTAGTTTATCGATGATGCCCATCATTCATCTCCTTTGCTGTGCTGAAACCCGAATCTATAACCGCTGATGCAATGATTGTCATATTACCCCTTAATTGCGGCAGCCTTTTAGTCTCATTCGGACGGTATTTGCGCAGCAGAAGTTGCCTGCGCGACTCTGAAGTAAGTGGTTCATACTTAAGCGGCTGTTGCGGGCGCTCCGTGTAAAGATGCAGGAAATCACTCATCGCGCTAAAATTCTCCGCAGACAATTATCTCTCAGTGTCAACGGAAGAATCGTCGCCATGACCACTATCACTTTTGAAATTCTATTCATTCTGCTGCTCCTGATCGCCAACGGCGTATTCGCCATGTCGGAGATAGCCGTGGTGGCGGCGCGGAAAGCGCGTCTTCAACAATTGGCGGAAGCGGGAAACGACAGGGCGCGAACCGCTCTACAACTAGCCAACGAGCCAGAGCGGTTCCTCCCAACCATTCAGATCGGCATCACGCTGGTCGGAATCCTCGCCGGCGCGTTCGGCGGCGCGACCATCGCCGAGCAACTCGGAGCGCGCCTTAACACGATCCCGCAGATCGCGCCATACGGCGAAGCTGTCGCGCTTGGCGTAGTGGTGTTGGCGATCACCTATCTCTCGCTCATCATCGGCGAGCTGGTGCCCAAGCGTCTGGCGTTGAATAGCCCCGAACGCATCGCCTCGTTGGTTGCGAAACCGATGCACGCTCTATCCCGTGCGGCTGCTCCTGCGGTTCACCTGCTAAGCGCCTCGACTTCGGCGGTGCTCAAGCTTCTGCGTGTGCGTCCTACGACGGAGCCACTAGTGACGGAAGAAGAGATCAAATTGTTGATTGGACAAGGCACTCAGGCGGGGATCTTCGAGAAGACTGAACAGGAAATGCTCGAGAGGGTGTTTCGTCTTGGCGATCGACGAATCAGCCAGTTAATGACGCCCCGACTGGATATCGTTTGGCTTGATACGGGTGACTCTCTTGAGAATATCCAGCGGAAGATCAAGGAGCACAGGTTCTCGCGCTTTCCCGTCTGTAACGGGAGCCTCGACAATGTCCTCGGCGTGGTCAAAGCCAGAGATATGCTGGCCCGCAGCCTCTTGGGTCAGTCTCTTGACCTGAAAGCCTGCATGAAGCCGCCGCTTTTCGTGCCGGAATCGAGAATGGTCTTTCGGGTGTTGGAAATGTTCAAGACATCTCACTCGCACATCGCGCTGGTGATAAATGAGCACGGCTCGCTCGAAGGACTGGTGACGATTAATGACGTGCTGCAGGCGATTGTCGGCGACATCCCGTTAGCCGGCGAAAAAGCTGAGACGCTTGCGGTTCAACGCGAGGACGGCTCGTGGCTGCTGGACGGAGTGCTACCCGTGGAGGACTTCAAAGAAATCTTTCCCGTCGGAGAGTTGCCGGGAGAGGGTCGGGGCAATTATCAAACCCTGGCCGGTTTCGTCATGTCATGTTTGGGACGCATTCCGTCCACCGCCGATCACTTCGAGTGGGGCGGGCTGCGATTTGAAGTGGTGGACATGGATGGCAAGCGCGTGGACAAAGTGCTGGTGATGCACGCCCGACTCGATGCTTCTAGTTCAGCGCGTAACAGTAATTGAGCACCCGGACGTATTATGTCAAATGACAACAGTCGTCAAATGCCGTCATTCCCTCAGTTCCATGATTAGTAACAGCCGAAGCTAGTCGAGCCGCTAAGGATCACCTGGGATCTTTAATCAACACTACGTCAAGCGTGGAGCGGCCGCGTGAGAGAGCAAAGCGCGGTTGAGTGCTAACCGCTCCTGGTTCTGACTAACAGTTTTATTTCACCTTCGTTGGTTGACCTAGATCGTGTTGCTCCCTAGAATGGCTCGCATAGACTTGACTGATGCGCGTGGGTACCAACGTGCGACATCGGGTTAAAACAACGGCGCAATGTTTCAGGGTGATCCCCTCTTACATTGCGCTGTTTGTTTTATGCGCGGTTACTATGGGGAGTCTCAGGAATAAATAGTGAGCTAATATTAACTTAACGAGTTAGTTAGGAGCTGGTTCGTCCAAAATCGTCCTGCAAACGCACGATATCATCTTCACCGAGGTAAGCGCCGCGCTGGACTTCGATGAAAAGAAGGGTCTCCTGGCCGGGATTCTCCACCCGGTGCGCGGCGCCGATTGCAATGTCGATGGCCTCGCCCGCGCGAACCACAATCTCATGATCGTCTAGTGTCACTTTCGCTGTTCCTTGCACCACGACCCAGTGCTCCGCTCTCTGCGAGTGTTTCTGATAACTCAATCGTTTGCCAGGCAAGACTTCGATTCGCTTGACCTTGAAGTCTTCACCCTCATCGAGCACTGTAAAGCTGCCCCATGGGCGCCGGTCGAACCGAGCGGATGATTCCTTCTCTTCCTTCATTCGCACCACCTTTAGACGCGCCGCAGCGCACCACCTTCGAAGTCTTCGCAACCTACCGGCGAACGCTGCCGGCGTCAAGTGGTTTTTCAGCTCCGTCAAAAGAGCGGAGTGGCACTATATGATGAATAGTGACCTGGCTATACCCTATAGCCCGGATTATTCATGAACCATCATTCCAATCCAGCCTGAAAAACACCGTAGTTCGTGAATAATCCGTACTAGCAGGCCCCTGAAAAACCAGGAACGATCCACAAAATCACTCGAACGGACACGAAGAGAGGCCTTGGTTCGAGTCATTTCGTGTGCTTTCGTGGATCGTCTTATCATTCTTATGTTCCCCCACCCCTTTTTCATGCTAAAACAACCCAATATTTGAGCACTATCCGGGAAAACGACCCCTAATAGAACTGCTAAGAAGTAGTAAATGAATTTGGGCGAAGGGAGCCAGGGCGAAGGTTTTGCGGAAGGGCTGTTCTGGCAAAACTATCTGGTCAGGCCAGAAGGGCGTGTGCTATAATTTCCGCCCGTCGGAAACCCAATCAGTTCGGGTTGATTTTTCTCGCCGGCTTGTGGTCGAAAACTACATACTCTCTCCGCTCTAGAGCTTGATTCTCTAGTTTTAGCCTAATCTTAAAAACGAGTAGCGATCGAGTTAAAAACTTCCATGCGTCGGGTACACTATTCCAACAACGGGCACCGTGAAGATACAGTGCTGATAGTCAACGACATACCCGAACAGTTGGGGTTGATGGATACTCTGCTACGTAAAGCAGGCTACGAAGTAATCACCGCCGGTGACGGCCATGAGGGGTTCGAAGTCGCCAAGAGTAAGCGTCCGGATATGGTAATTAGCGACGTCTCTATGCCCAGGATAAATGGGATAGAGTTTTGCCGGCTTATTCGACAGGACTCGGAACTGCGTTCCACCCCGATTCTCCTGGTTAGCGCCCGTCGATGGGACACCGAAAGTGTTATTGAAGGGTTTGAATCAGGAGCCGACGATTACCTTGAAATGCCTTTTGATTCAGCGCGACTGATCGCGAAGGTCTCCAGATTACTGGAACGTTCAAAACTTGAGGCCAATTATCGTGATCTAGTCGAGCAAGCCAGTGACATCATTTTTACGCAGGACATGAAGGGGCGTTTGACTGGAATTAACGCTGCGGGAGCCCACTTTCTCGGCGTCAGGCCGGAAGAGCTAATGGGCATGCCCTTCACCGATGCATTCAAAATGAATCCGCAAGATTCCGGAGTTACTAAGACGTTTAAGCAGCTTGAGCCCCTCGACAATCTGCAGTTCCGGACTGAAGACGCCAGCGGTCGAGAGCGCTGGCTCGAAATCGTCACCTCTACTACCAAGGATAGAGAAGGCGACACCGTAGGCCTTCGCGGCGTGGCTCGCGACATCACTGACCGGAAGCAGATCGAGCTTGCCCTGCGCGATTCCGACGAGCGTTACCGGTTGTTGTTTGAATCTACTCCGCAGCCGATATTTGTTTACGATGAAGAGAATCTCGGTTTTCTTGCTGTAAACGAAGCCGCCATTCAGGCCTATGGGTACAATCGTGAGGAGTTTCTCTCGATGACTGTCGAAAATATTCGCTCCACCGAGGAGACCCCGGCCCTCCTGATTAAAACGCCAACTGGCGTTGATGAACCTCTTATTTCAAGCCCCTGGCGCCACCGTCGGAAAGACAAAAGCATAATCTACGTGGAAATGACCTCTCATCCCGTGGCATTCAAGGGAAGTAAGGCCCGACTCGTGATTGCTAACGACGTGAGCGAGCGGAAACTACTGGATGAGAAACAGCGAAGCTTACATGCTTCCCTTCAGCAGTCGGCAATGGAATGGCGCCAGACCTTCAATGCAATCGATTTTCCTGTTCTGATCGTAGACCTGGACGGTCATATTAAACGGCTAAACCAGGCGGCCGAGGAAATAGCTGGAGTGGATGCGGAAGAGATTGTTGGTCGCAACATCGCCGAGTTGGACAACGGTCAGCCCTGGAAGAAGACTTCAGAACTCATTAAGGCGATTCGGGCAAACGGGGGGTTGAGTTCCGCTGAAGTTAAAGACGACACCACGGGCAAGACGTGGTCCATAACTTTGTATCTGATTCGCGAATTCGGCTCAGTTGGGGAGCGAGCGATCCTCATCGCCCAGGATATTACCAAGAGAACCGAACTCGAGGCCTCGCTGCGTCAGGGTGAAATGATGTCTCTGCTCGGGTCCCTGGTGGCTGGCGTCGCACACGAAGTTAGGAATCCCTTGTTCGGCATTTCTTCAATCCTGGACGCCTTCGAGACCCGCTTCGTCGACCGCACGGAGTATCTCAGGTATACAGACGTGCTGCGGGACGAGGTAGGGCGGCTCACGGTCCTTATGGAAGAACTTCTTGAGTACGGCAAGCCGTTCAAAGGAGATTTCTATGAGTTGTCGATCGATGAGGTGATAGCCAAGTCGCTGCGCTCTTGCTTGCCGGCCGCCGAGATTGCTCGAGTAAGCCTGGTGAATAATATTAAGGATGCGTTGCCGAAGTTGATGGTTGATCGCAGAAGATTGTCAAAAGTCTTTGTGAATTTGATTGAGAATGCTATCCAGCATTCGCCGTCAGGGGGAACCGTGAGTGTTGAAGCTTGCGAAGTTCACGAAGCTCAGCAGCGCTGGATTGATTGCTCGGTGAAGGATTGCGGCCCGGGCATTTTGGATGAGGACAAGCCAAAGATTTTCGAACCCTTCTTTTCCAAGCGCCGGGGCGGCACGGGACTGGGACTTGCGATAGCGGATAGAATCATGGGCGAGCATGGAGGCAAGCTTATTGCCGGCAACAACGCCAAAGAAGGCGCCTGTATGACAGCGAGATTCCCGGTGCCTCTCCAAGAGGAGATGGTGGATGGCTAGAAATCGGATCCTGATTGTGGATGACGAGCCCGGGTTGCGCTTCGGCGTCCGAGACTTTCTTGAGCTTCAAGGCTATGAGATTGATGAAGCCGAAAGCTGCCGGGAAGCTCAGGAGCTTTTTAGATCATCGCGGCCCGATATTGTAATTGCCGACTACATGCTTCCAGACGGTACGGCTCTGGACCTTCTGCCGCGCCTCAAAGAAATCAACCCGGATATTCCCCTGCTTATTCTTACGGCGCACGGTTCTATCGATCTCGCTGTCCGGGCGATTAAGGAGGGCGCGGAGCAATTTCTTACTAAGCCGCTCGAGTTGCCTGCCCTGATGGTTATTCTAAAGCGCCTGCTGGAGAACCAGCGAAACCGCCACAAGCAGCTTGCCAGCAGGTCGCACCAGGTTCGTCACGCCATCGACCCATTTATCGGAGTGAGTCCCGCCATTCGCGCTTTGGCCGAACAAGCAAAGAAAGTTCTGGCTACGGAAAGCCCGGTTCTAATTCTCGGTGAGACGGGCAGCGGCAAAGGTGTGCTCGCGCGATGGCTCCATGATAACAGCCCGCGAGCCGACGAAGCGTTTGTAGATCTAAATTGCGCGGGCTTGTCGCGGGAACTGCTGGAAACCGAACTCTTTGGCCATGAGAAAGGCGCGTTTACCAGCGCGACCGCTTCGAAACAAGGTTTGTTTGAAGTAGCTCATCGGGGAACGATCTTCCTCGACGAAATTGGTGACGTCGATCTTCAGATTCAACCGAAGCTGCTCAAGGTGCTTGAAGACAAGCGCTTCCGCAGAGTAGGAGACGTCAGAGACAGGCAAGTTGATGTTCGCCTGATTGCTGCTACCCATCAGGATATCGGTCAATTGGTGCGCGATAAAACATTCAGAAATGATCTCTATTTTCGCGTCAGCACGATACCGCTGGCCTTCCCTTCATTGCGAGAGCGAACCGAAGATATCCCGATCATGGCCCACTATCTTCTCGACAAGCTGGCTACCGATCTCGGCCGGGGCGAGATTCAGCTCGAGGCGGACTCCATCAAAGCTTTACAGACCTATTCCTGGCCGGGCAATGTTAGAGAACTCCGAAATGTAATCGAACGCGCAGTATTGCTGAGCGAACAAAAGAACATACGCTTGCAGGACCTCCACTTCGACGGCCACTCGAAACGCCAGGCCACCTACCTCGACTCTACGCTGACTCTCGACGAGCTGGAGAAGCAGCATATCGAACGAGTATTACTTGAGGAGCAGGGTCGGGTAGAGAAGGCGGCGTCACGGCTGGGCATACCCAGAAGCTCACTTTATCAGAAGATAAAGAGGTACCACATTCCATCGAAATTCTCATAGTGTCAGTTTGATTCCGGAAGTTCAGAGGCCAACCTTCAGGTTGCCGTTTCGCCACCACAAACTAAAGTTTGAACCCTAAACTGACCCACTACCGAAACTCTAAAAACATTCCCGTGCTTCAATTGAATTGAAGGTGCTGAATCGTTCCATCTGGCGCCACATAATCCTCACCGCGTCCCGGAACGTTCGGATCTTCGACTAGACCCAGAATGTATGCAGCCACGAAAGCAGGGTCTTGCGGTCTTATGCCATGTGCGAGAATTTTAGCTCGCAATCTTGGATCCCAATTTGCCGTTAAAGAGGTTTCCAAGTAGCTCGGAGAAACGGAAAAAACACGGATTCCTCGATGGGAAAGTTCGGCGGCCAGAGATTTATTCAGCGCCTGGAGCGACGCCTTCGCGACTAGATAGGCCGAAAATCCCTTTGGCGGTATATCAGTCAAAGCTGAAGTTAGAATACTAACAATCGCGCCGCGGCGATGCCGCACCATTGTTCGCATTACAGCTTGTGCACATAAAATTGATCCCTTAACGGCGACTTCAATCGCCATCTGAAAATCGTCCCACTTTAGGAGATGCACAGGTTTCGGCTCAAAAGGGGCACAGGCGTTGTTAATCAGAGTCAGGCTCTCCGCCTCGGCATTGATCTTTTCCCATATTTCATGACCTTCGTGAGTAATGTCATTTTGAATGAACTCTCCCTTAAGTCCTGAACTAGAGAACTCTTCCCGCATTAACGCGGCGACTTTCTCGTCTGACCGGAAGAAGCCGAAGACCTGATATCCGGATTTGCCAAACGCGAACGACAACTCCTTTCCCAAACCTTTGGTGGCGCCGGAGATGATCACACTTTTCGACATTTATGCGGTATTTCTGCGGGCCTAATTAAGCATCATCCCGACTTTAACGCGGCACCTGGCCGCTACGTAGTCCTGATTCTGGTTATAGAAACTTACGTCGAGCACCACCACTCTCCTGCTTTCAAGCTTCTGCGTAATCTTCGCCTTCAAACGAAGCCTATCCCCTAAATAACAAGGTTGTAGATAACGGATGTCGCAGGTTAACAACAAACCGCGCGGCCCTGGAAAATGTAAACCGATAAACTGCGACAAGAAGCCGTTTAGGATCGCTCCATGCATAACGCGACCTTTGAATCCATTCACCTCTGCGTAAGCGTCGTCCACATGGATCCGGCTGGTGTCACCAAACGTCTCAAGGAAAGAGTTATATACCGCGGAGTCGATGTGGTACTCACGTTCACACTCCATTCCTTCTTGAAGGTCAGCGAAAGAATAGTCACCAGCGTATGACATTTAGTATTCTTTGCATCGTGGCAAAGTCGTTGGCAAACAGAAAGAAGCTGGCGGTCACAAAGCTGAACGTTAAGACGACGCTGACAACCAGGACATAAGGATTCTCATTGTAAGCTTTGAACCTTTGGGCACCTTGCTTCTTCAACCACAGTGTGTAGTAATGATTAGCGGCAACACCCACCGCATGCATAGCACCGAACGCAAGATAGTTCCAGCCAACCCCGTGCCAAATGCCTACCAATAGAAATACCGCAAGAATGGCCAGAGCGACGGCATGATTCGTAGGAATTCCCAAACGGCCGACGAGAAACTTAGACAACGGAGTGAATACTACGTCACGCATGTAATCCGACAACGTTATGTGCCAACGATTCCAGAAGTCTCTTACGTTTCTTGCAGCCAGGGGATTTTGAAAGTTCTCTCTCACGTGAATCCCCAGCAAACCCGCAACCCCGATTGCCATGTCACAAAATCCCGCAAAGTTACAATACAAAAACAGATAGTAGCAGACTGCCGCAACGACTAGGTCGGATGGCGGATGAGGATAGGAGTCCAGCAGCAACCCCGAATAAGACAACTGATTAAAAAGGGGCGCCAGCACCTGATACTTTGCAACACCCACGATGATTCTCATCGCTGAGCGCCCCATAGGAGTGACCTCGCGATCAGGGCGACCAAAAGACCGCTGGTGCACGCTATAGGGGTTGATCGGCCCTACTACAAAGGTCGGCACGAAAAACGAGAATCCCACGTATTGCCAGAAGCCAGGCTTTTCAACCACGCGATTTCTCACCTCCAGCACAAGATAACTTAGTCGCAAAGACATGTAGGATATGCCAACGAACCCATCAGCTTTCAAGTCGAATGACCTCAGCAGCGGCGCCCATCCAAACGGCAGATATTTGATTATTATGAGCGCAATGATTGGTGAGAGAAAAGCCAACCAGGGAAGCCACCCTTCCCGCTTTGAAAGCAAGGTCATCGCCAGGTAATGGACGCCGACCAAAGTGAGATAGGCCGAAAGAAAAACAACGGCTCGACGTCTACCCGTACTCTCGGAAAACATAATTCCGATAACACCAAGATTTGTCAGACTGAATAAGAACGGCCTCCACTTGTCATCTGCCCTCAGTGACAAACAGGCCCGAGCAGCGACGGTGTAGGCCAGAATGATTAGTAGGAATCGCGCGTTTTCCAATGGGGCTTAAAAGCCTCTGTAGACCAGATTAACGTCAAGAGACTGAGCAGGAATAACCGATAACAGGACGGTCGCAATAACACAGAGGATTATCACGATGGCCAGATCAAACCTATTGGGAGCGGCGTGCATGTTCTTCATAAACAGTCAAAATCGCAGGCGTTACGGTTCGTGTAAGAAGATCGCTACCATTAAGGTTCATGTGCTCGTCATAAAAGCAGCGGTTAATTTCTGAATCCGTCATGCCCCGGAAAAGTGATGCCGGCGGCACACCAATGATGGGCATCTCCAAGCCAAAAACCTCGGCCCAATGCATTCGCTCCTGGACCGCCGCATCACGCCGTTGGCGGGAAAGTGGAATATTGAGGATCGCGACCGGAACGTCAGATCTGCGCGCCAGCTCGGTGGTTAGTCGCAGGAAGTGCATTTGATAGGGACTCAACGGCTGCTGAGTGAAGTTAAAAAACCGCTGCGCTTCCGGCGAATATATCATGCTGCGAGCGCTTATTTCCGGCGGTTTTGTCTTTTGCAGAACAAAGGGCGCGCCAAAATATCCACCTTCAAGTCGATACGCACCCCTGAGTGACACCAGCGCGTGATAAAAATCGGTTTTCTGCTGAATGTCCTCTCGGATTATTCCCAGCAGGTGTCTGGGAGCGCCGAGCATTTGTTCTCCATAGAGCGCAAGCCGAATCCGGAGTGGCAGTCCTCGCCAAGCGGCCCCGTTGTTGCCATAGGGTAACCAGCGAAACGATTGAGGGTGGGGAAGATTAGTGCTTTGATGCGATAAAGGCATCGTAATCACGAGCATCCGCACCCTTCGTCGTTGTAATACTTCGCTAAGCAGAATGTAGTTCAGGTCCTCTCCTCGCCAGTTACTGCCAAACGTAATGACATTTGCGGGCCGGCCAAGCTGTCGAGTTAATTGATACTGCACGTGGGGCGTATCAATCCCCCACCAAAGCACTGAACTGCCAAGAAAGAGGATGTCGATCTCCGAGGATTCGTCAAAAATCTGATGGCCGATGTATGAGAAAGCGCCAAACTTCTCAGGTATTCTCTGGTAAACGTCCTGACGGCGAACCAAACCAGATCGCGACAGGCCTGCCGGTAATAGCAAAAAAAATGCGAGCAGGAGGGCAAAGCCGTAAGCCTGCCATCTGCTCGTAAACGGAGAGTCCATCTCTTCGTTAACGGATTTGAAAGAGGCTTCAGGAATCTTCCAATCTCCTTGCAATTAGATCAGCTAGCTCACCAACGTTTTTGGACGCTTCAACTTCTCCAACTCTGAAACGAATATTGAATGCCTTCTCGATCGAAACCAGAAGCGATATTTGAATCAGAGAGTCCCACTCTTCCACCTCATGGGCGCTCAATTGAGGGGTCACAACAACCGGCTCGAGGAAGACGTCATCGAAGAGATTTTGAAGTCTACCTATAATCTCACTCTGCGTCATGAACTCTCCGCACGATTTCGATAATGGTCGGAAAGGGCTTAAAGGTGTCTAATGCACAAGAAAACTGAGAACATGTTTCGGTTTCCGTCAGCTTTTGGAAACCCAGCCTGGGAAAGAGATTCCGTACCAACTGATTCTTCGCGGTAGGGATGTAAACTCCGCTGATTTGCGTGCACGAATGCTTTGCCGCAAGTAGCGCTATCTCGTTCATCATTTCCTCCTCCACCTGCCGATTCAAAACGCGGCAGCTCATAACCCAGGTGTCAATCTCAAACACGGCGGTCGAAGCGCTTCTATCGATCGCGCCGATCACAACTCCTATTAAACCGTAATCACCGAAACGATCGGATAACCTTACGGAAACTGAGACACAGTTCTGATCGTCAATAAGACGAGCTATTTCAGATTCGGTACGCCGTCGCGTCGTTAGGTTGAATTGGTTGCTCTTATTAACTAGTTGGGTGATGCGGGATACGTCGACACTTCGGAACTCACTGATTGTTCCGGTCATTTTCAGCGATGCTAAATATGAACTGAGATCGGTAAATGACGGCGCATCACACTTACGCAACGATTCCTGCTTGTATTTCTGAGTTCGCTGGGAGTCCTCCACAGTAATGTTCAACGGCTCAAAGAGTCGGGCCTCCTGCAGTTGTTTCACATAGTCAGACGGATCGGGGCCAACTAAGATCGCCGAAACCTCAGGAGTAAACTCTTTGACTATATCGATCTCAACCGGGTCATCGTCGAGAAATACAAAACTATCAAGCCCCAAATTCAGTTCGTCGGCAATCAATCTCAGATTATCGGGCTTGGGATTCCAGTTCGCTTTAAACGAGACGAAATGATCAGGGCGCAGCGACATCTCAGGGTGTTTTTCGAAGGGTTCGATTGCTTTGTCATAATCATTCTTGCTGCAGACTGCTAAGAGCACTCCTCGCTGAGTTAGGGACAGCACATATTCCTGGAAAGCCCGAAAGGCCTCACCGCGCGGCGAAGGGCCGCCGATTTCTATCCCTTCGACTCCGTCATCACCTACGATACCGCCCCAGAGTGTGTTGTCGAGATCCAGAATCAGAACCTTCTTCGGACCAATCCTGAGCGCGCGAACGACATGAGTAATCTCTTTGGCTATGTCCACCATGAGATCCGGAGCGCATGGTTGTTTGCTTTCGTGCCACGCCCGCTCATCACAAGACGCTAATCCGCCGCGCCGACTGGCGAGGAACTCCACATCGCAAATATGGACATACGGCGGTGCATTCAACCCGAGTTCCAGATTAACTAACTTCCGAAAATTCCAATCGGAACCCAACGTGCGTGTTCGGTACGGGCCAGGATCAAAGTACGCGGGCAGCTTGAAGTTACACAATATAATTTCGGCCCCGCTGCGCTGGTGTAAGATTCGACAGAGGTCTAGGAATTCTGAACGGATCCTTACTGCTTCCCTCTCAAAATGCTCCCTGGGATCCGCCAGATTTCCCGAGTATTTGCACGTGCTTTCCGCGGGAACAACGACTACCACCTGCGGTTTGAAATCGTACAAGTCGCTTGACTCATTCAAAATATCTGTAACGTAAGCATCAAACTCGCCGATGAACAGTTCGGCCGGACTGCCGGCGACGGAAAGCAAGTGATCGACGAATTCATGCAGGGGATACAAACTGCAGGCGCCTATCATTGCGAGACGCAACTTTTCCGCGTTTGAAGTCGGTTCAAACTCTTGAGCAATAGCTTTCTTCCGAATCCGGGAGAGAAGGAACAGATCGTCAAAGCTGGTCGCGGCTTGTGAGCGCCAAAGCAGGTGTTGCCAAAGAAGATCGACGTTACCTCTGGCCAACAACTTTCTTAATTCGTCATTGGTTACTAGTTTGGAGTGGCGGGTCGGCATATCTCAGGAATCCTGTAAGTTAGCTCCAAAGTTAGCCCCGCACATGCTGTCGTC
>JALZJF010000014.1 GCA_030859905.1 Acidobacteriota bacterium | reverse complement strand
CGTCAAGATCTTGGCAGTCGGACACACGAACCGCGCAATCGGGGTAAGGAAGGTTCACCCTGCGTCCGGTGTTGTGTGAGGGATCCGCGACGGTGAATATATCCGTCGGGAAGGGCCCCGTCTCCGGGCGGTCAAGGTCGAAGAGCGCGTGAACGGCGCCGCCCGGCCGCGGGGTGCGTTCAAGGTCGTCCGTGTTGGGCACGGGCACCGGCTGGGAGGCGTGGTTGACGGCGACGACAGCCTGAGTGGATGCAACCCGGGACCCCGCGTCAAGCGCGCTAAGGCCGGCCGGCATGGCCGCGAGGAACACTGACGCGATAAATAACTGTTTGAATCTGCTCATGGGATATCTCCTTATTGCTTCAAGATTCGCCGCCACTCAACCTTGAATTTGACAATTCAAGGCCAGGAAATTTGCAGCTGTCGCGGGGGCGCGCTCCGCTTTGCCCCCTTCCTGACCTGCGAATTGCCGTGGGCCAGCTTTGGGTTTTCACACACTCTCGATAGCGAGCGGGTAGAGCCTCGCTCACACTAAACTTGAGTTGTTCGAGGGGGTGTCACCCCTCGCTACCGCTCCGGGTACTGACCCGTTGTTGGACCAGCGAGCAATTTGGCGCGTGTGCCTTGCCGCATTGCCCGCCCAAATGGGTCGTCACAGGCTCACTACGTTGGCGTAGTCCGGTTTCGGCGCCTAGAAGGGGCAATTGCCGGGGCTCGGCTCGGGGATCAGCCTCGGTGCGCCGGTCGGAAGGAGCTGCATCACGACATTCACCAGTGGCTCGGTGCCTTCGTTTCGAACGATGTGCAAATCGCCGCCTGGTTCAAAGAGGCCCGACCCAGCCGGAAGCACTTGGGGCGTACAAGTGGGATCGTCACCATCGTACAAGGTCGCGGTTCCGGACTTGACGATCAGAAAGCTCGGCCCCAGGTGGGTGTGCCAGCCGATCGTCCCGCCCGGTTGAATCGTCACCTGTACGAAGTGTAGGTCTGACACTCCCTTCGTGTTGATCTGTGCCATCCAGCCGCCGCTCTTGGCTTTGCTATGGATTCTGTCCAACTGCGCCACCGGGGCGAGTGGTGTGACGGTCACCCCCGAGGCCTGCGTTGCCGATACGGTGCCGCCCTTCGCGGCCACGCCTTTGTATGCGGTGACCCCCAAGAGAACGATGCCAACGCTGATTGCGATCATGAGTCCCTTGCTCAATTTTTTGCCTTTCATGTTTGATCTCCTTTTTACTTCACTGACGAAGTGTTGGTTTTGCGGATGGAGTCTGCAAATGTACGACACGGATGCTTGGGCTGCGAACACTTAGTCCTCAGCACTATTGCCGGCCAGAGGTTCTCTCCTAATGCCCCGCGAGTGCGAAACCTGCGTCTCGCTCGCGTCGCTGTGCGCCGGGGTTCATTTAGTCATTCAGACCGTGATAAACTCGCGTTAGCATCTGGCATTGCAAACATCATCCAACGACAGACTGTTGTTTCAATTACTAGTGCGACAGCCGTAGCAAATGCGGGTCAAATCTTTTTGCAGATTATGGCCATTTCTCATTAATCGCCTTATTTCCAACTTTTCGGCGAGCATTGGCTGACGTAACGAGAGGCGTAAAGCGATGGCAGCCAGGAATCCCTCAGCCGACAACATAACTGAGCAGTTGCGAGCTTGGAGTGGCGGAAAGGATACGGAAGCGTCCGAGGCCGTGTTGACGCTCGTCTATGACGAACTGCACCGGCAGGCGCAGCGGTATCTCAGTCGTGAACGCGCCGGACATACTCTGCAAACCACAGCTCTGGTGCATGAGGTCTATCTCAAACTCGTAAAGCAGGAAAATATCGCGTGGGAGAGTCGCTCGCATTTTTTTGGTATTGCTGCCAAGTTGATGCGGCAAATTTTGATTGATTATGCGAGGACGAAACATCGAGCCAAACGCGGCGGCGCAAAGGATAAGGCGCCGCTGGAAAGCGCTTTGACGGTAGGTATCAGCGACACAAATTTTGATTTACTGGCACTGGACGAGGCCTTGACACGTCTCGCCGCTAAAGAGGAACACCTTGCGAAAATTGTCGAACTCAGATTCTTCAGCGGCTTGAGTGTTGAAGAAACGGCAGAGGTATTAGGCATCTCGGAGTCAACCATCAAACGCGATTGGCAGATGGCAAAGACCTGGCTTCACCGCGAATTGACAAGATAAAAAAGAGAAAACGGGGTGCGTAATGTAGGGGCGGCACTCCGTGGCCGCCCCCCGGTTTCGGAGGAATTCAAGTTTTACCTACACGGCGCCAAGGCAAAGACGGGGTGCCCACAGAGTGGCACCCCTACAGGCAGGCCGACGCTGTTTGCTAGCAAGGGTGTAAGGTTTCATGGCTTATGGAAATTGGCAGAAGGTAAGAGAAGTCTTTGATGCCGCCCTGCGACAAGAGCCGGAAGCCCGCCAGAATTACCTCAACGAAGCCTGCGGAGACGATAACGACCTGCTAACCGAAGTCGAATCGCTCTTTTCTTCTTTCGATAAATCTGACGACTTCATGGAAACGCCCGCCGTCGCTCAAGTTGCAGACATATTTGAATCCGACACAAAAAGACTTGAAACAGGCGCATGCTTCGGCCATTACGAGATTATCCGGCAAATCGGCATCGGCGGAATGGGCGAAGTCTATCTAGCCAAAGACCAAAAACTCAATCGTCGCGTGGCGATCAAAATCCTTAACGAAAAATTCAGCCGAGATGAATCCAACCTCAAACGTTTCGTGCGCGAAGCCAAAGCCGCTTCCGCTTTGAACCATCCAAACATCTTAGTCATACACGAAATCGGCGAGAGCGAAGACGCGCATTACATTGTCAGTGAATTCATCGAAGGTAGAACTCTGCGCGAAGTACTCAGTCAATCGCAGATGAGTTTAGAAAAGGTTTTAGACCTTGCGATTCATATTGCCAGCGCACTTGCTGCGGCACACGAAGCGCATCTCGTTCATCGCGACATCAAACCCGAAAACGTGATGGTTCGGCCTGACGGTTATGTCAAAGTTCTTGATTTCGGTTTGGCAAAACTCGTCGAGCAAGAAAACAAGGCTTTTATTGGACTGGAAGACACAAGCACCAGGAATCAGACGGCGAAAGGCGTGATTCTTGGAACCGTCAATTACATGTCGCCTGAACAAGCGAAAGGCGAACAGGTTGACGAGCGGACGGACATTTTCAGTTTCGGCGTGGTGATTTTCGAGATGATTACTGGCAGGACGCCGTTTGCGGGCGATTCGATGTCGGAAACATTTGCCAATCTTATCAATGCCGAACCGCAACCGCTTTCACGTTTTGCTTCAAATGTACCGGACGAATTGAAGCGCATCGTTGCCAAAACGCTTCGCAAAATCAAAGACGAGCGTTACCAAACGATGACGGATCTTCTCGCAGATTTGAAAGTGCTGCGGCAAAATCTGACGCTCGATGAAAAATTGGGAACGTGGCATTCGGCCGACGACCACGCAACCACCCGCTTGCAAGCGACAACGGGCGACGCGGGCAAACAAACCGCCGAAGCGCAGGGCGGTTTTTCGCGGACAATTGGACGGCATCGGCTGCTCGGCGCGTCTGTACTGGCCGCCTTGCTCGTCGGCGCAATCGGGCTTGGTTACTACTTTCTCTATTCCGGGAATCGGTCTTCAAGCGCTGGCGGCAAGAAATCAATCGCTGTTCTACCGCTCAAACCTATTAATACAGCTAACCGCGACGAGATCTATGAAATCGGGATTGCCGACTCCTTGATTCACCGGTTGAGTTCGATGAAAGGATTCATTGTCCGACCTCTGAGCGCAACTCGTAAATATGCGGACATCGAGCAAGACCCGCTTGCCGCCGGGAAAGAGCAACAAGTTGATTACGTCCTCGCGTCGAATTACCAATTGGTGGGCGGAAAAATCCGTATCACTGCGCAGCTTTTTAATGTGGCAAATGGTCAGATTGAAGAAACACATAAAAGCGAAAAAGATACGGCGAATGTTTTTGCGATGCAGGACGCAATCGCGGGCGAGGTCGGAAACATCTTGTCGGCGCGATTCGGAAGGACATCAAGCAGCACGACCTCAAAGCGCGGGACAACCAATGAAGAAGCATACCGACTCTTTTTGCAAGGTATGTATTTAGTCGACAAAAGAAATCTGGCGGAGGCACGAAAAGCAGCGGAAATTTTTGAGCAAGCCGTCCGGCTTGACCCGAATTACGCGCCGGCGTGGGCAGGCAAAGCTCACGCGCATCGTGCTGTTGCCAATTTTGGACGGAGCGTGAATATTCACGATGAGTATCAAAAATCAATAGAGGCCATAAGTAAAGCGCTGGCTTTAGACGAAAATCTGGCTGACGCGCATAGCGCGTTGTGCGAAAACAAAATGTTATACGAATGGGATTTCGGCGGAGCAGAACGGGAATGCAAACGGGCAATCGAACTAGACTCCAATTCTTCTCTGGCACATCAGATCTATTCGCGTTATCTGATGGGCCGCGGACGCTTTGACGAAGCAATTGCCGAAATTAAGATCGCGATAGACCTCGAGCCGGCATCGCTTTATAGTCAGCGACTTTATGGTAATAATTTGTACAATGCCCGACGCTATGAGGAAGCGGTCCTGCAATACAAACGGGTGATAGCCATGGAACCGAATTTTGTCACCTCTTACCCGTGGCTTAGCATTGCATTGGAAGTGCAAGGCAATCACCCGGAAGCTTTTGAATGGTTTATGAAATCTCTGCAGTTACAGAAAGCAGACGAAGAAACCGTTCAGAGTTACAGAGAAGCCTATCAAACATCCGGGTGGCAGGGCGTTTTGCGCGAGCGGGTAAAAAGATTTGATAATGAGGCTTATTTCCACGGTGCGGCAGACCACGCTCAGATCGGGAACAAGGATAAAGCGTTTGAATACC
>JALZJF010000013.1 GCA_030859905.1 Acidobacteriota bacterium | reverse complement strand
CGCCGCGCGTCCAGAAACGTCCATTAACCTAACGTACTGCCCTGCGAATGCCCGGATGCAGCATCTCAACAACCTTGCTCTGCGCGTTGCGCTTCTCATCCGACACAGCCTGGACGTAGGTGTCCATCGTGACCTTGAGATTGGCATGACGCATGAGCTCCTGAATGACTTTGGGGTTCTCTCCATTGGCATTCAGGATCGTCCCGAACGTATGACGGAAGGTGTGCCAGCCGATATGCTTCCGTAAGCCAATTTTGTCCGCTGCTCGCTTGATGTAAACGCGATAGATAGACTTTGGCCAATACGGCTGCGTACCTTTCTTGGCAGGGCTGGCATACACCCAGTCGCTGGGACGGTTGTAAATCGTTTTCATCTTCCAGAGCCGGAGTGATTTCGCCAATTCCGCGTTCATCGGAATTGGCTTTTGCGAAGCTTCGGTTTTTGGCGGCCCAATTCTCTGCTTCACAATCGAGCGCCGGATGTAAATGACACTTTTCTTGAAATCCACATCCTCCCATTTGAGTCCCAACAATTCGCCGACTCGCAAGCCACTTGCGCCGTCCAGAAAGACAGCCGTACGGAAAGGCTCTGGAATGGCATTCAGTAGTTTGACGAGTTCGTCGATTGTCAGAATCTCGGGAACCGATTGTCGTTTTGCGCTTTGTCGAACACTCGTGATCGGGTTCCTCGTGGCCCACTCCCACCGAATCGCGTGAGAGTAAAGCGCGCTCATGATATTTCTGATCTTTGCCTTGCTACCTCTCGCCAGCGGATCACCATTCTCGAAACTGAGAGTCTTCAGCCATTGCTCTACTGCCACAGCTTTGACCTCAGACAAACGGTGGGACCGCCAGCGAGGTAAAATCCACTTCCTCAAATAGCCATCGTAAGTATCCTGCGTGGACCACGACTTTCGCTCGTCCTCATCCGAGATTCTCTCCGGGTCTTCCTTAAAGAAGATATCCGGTAGTTCGTGTTCTCGATAGTGGTACACTAAAGCTTCCACGCTAATATCCTTGTTGGCTCCTTGAAGAGTGAGTTGGTTGGCGTTTAGGCGCAAGCCATCTAAAGCGGTTTGAGCGAGTGACTCGTTCGGATAATCCTCGAAAGAACCGACGATCTTCGACCGCCGCTTGCGAGTTCCATCTGTTTGAGCCTCTCGCCATCGGTATTCCCAAACCTTACTTCCGTCCTTGCGCCTGCTAAGTCGCAGTTGGCCTCGTTGGTAACGTGCACACCTCATATTTTTCTCCTTACGAATTGAGGCGGCATGGATAGCTGACTGAGTTTACCTTACTCGTCAACCAATCATCGAGGTCAGTTCGACGGAACCTCCAAAGCCTGCCGATTTGAATCGAAGGAATCTCACCTCTACGAGCCATACGCACCAAAGTACGCGGATGTATGCGAAGGTATTGCGCGGCCTCGCAGCTATTCCAGATTGCTCTCATTGGCTGTTGGGAAGACAACAAATGCGTCTTGGCCAGTGCGCTCATATTCTGTTCCTCATGTGCTTTGTGAATGACGGGCGCGCCCGCAGATCAAACTTCATCGAGGCACACCCGACTTCAAGCATCGTGCCAGTCACATTCCCTGTATCAAAAAGCAGCGATCGAACAGTGGCAAGCGCAAAAGCCTAAGGATTTTGTGTGGAAAGAAGGATGGAATGGAAAGTGATAGTTCAGGTTTCGGTCTACCTGTTGTAAAACACAACTACATCTATTCGGCTGGATATCAATTATGTTGCTGGTCCGCCGTTTCCTGAAGTATCAGATGGGTCATAAACGAAGCTCTCCTGGCGATCGTCATCATCAGCCGTGTTGCTGGTCGAATCCGAGTCGTCTGCGTCAAGTTCCTTCTTGATTTCCTCTGCCAAACCATAAGCGTAGTCTTTAGCGTCTTCGTTTTGTACGTCGAAGAGTTGCGCAATCTCGCCAGAGCTTTTGCCCTTATCGCTGAGACCAGGTGCCAGTAAAAACTCCCAAACATTCATTTTTCCGCTACGGGCTTCCGCCACTGCCTCCTGTATAAGTTCCAAGCTCACACTCTGCATCTGGGAAGTGCTTTCTCCCTGACCGATCATCCTCAACATAAGCGTCTGGAGGGTCTGAAGCGTCTCGGAAATATCCTGCGTTGGCGGAGGCGGTTCGGGCTCTGCGCTCTGAACGGATTTCCGGCGACGGGCCGCAAGCGCTTCATCGAGTAACACTCGTACTAGCTGTGCCTCTTTCGTATTCGTCGCTTCCATGATGGCTTGCATCTGAGTCGCCTGATCCACGTACACATTTGTGGAAGTAATCCTCTTTACAAGCGTGCGTATTCCGGTTCATCGTGAGCACCCATTTCGGTTCATCGTGAGCACCCATTTCGGTTCATCGTGAGCACCCATTCCGGTTCATCGTGAGCACCTATTCCGGTTCATCGTGAGCGCTCAAATCGCCTGACGCTGGAGTAACTCCATACCGGGCAGACATCATGGCCTCCACTTAAGTTTAAGGGAGGAAACAACCATAGATGTCAGCCCCGAGGGTCTCCATGCACAGGGTCAAAGAAGTTTTACGTTTAACGGCTGCGGGTTTAAGCCAGCGGCAGATCGCCCACAGTCTCCATTTAAGCCACGGCGTGGTCGCCAAATATCAGGCGGCTGCTCAGCAAGCTGGCCTTGGCTGGCCGTTGCCTGAAGAGCTGGACGATGCCGCTTTAGCAGACCGGCTCTGGTCAAAGACTGGTGACAGCTCCGGTGCCCAGGCCAGAGCGCACCGCACCCCACCTGAGTTTGCCGACATCCACGAACAACTGAAACGCAAGGGCGTGACGCGCCAATTGCTCTGGGAAGAATATCGCGTCGCGCATCCGCTGGATGGTTACGGCTACACCCAGTTCTGCTTTCATTACCTGGAGTGGCAGTCGCACCTCAAACTGGTGATGCGCCAGACGCATCGCGCCGGCGAGAAGCTCTTCATTGATTACGCCGGGCCGACGGTTCCGGTCGTCAACCCCGTCACTGGGAAAATACGCGAAGCACAGATCTTTGTCGCTGTGCTGGGTGCCTCCAACTACACCTACGCCGAAGCCACCTGGACTCAGGGACTAGCCGACTGGATCGGCTCGCATACTCGCGCCTTCACTTTCTTTGGCGGTGTGCCCGAACTGGTAGTGCCGGACAATCTTCTCAGTGCCGTTAGCAAAGCCTGCCGCTACGAGCCGCTGCTGAACACTTCTTACGATCAGATGTTGGCCCACTACGGCACGGCCGCGCTCCCCGCTCGGCCCTATAAACCCAGAGATAAAGCCAAGGTCGAAGTGGCGGTGCAAGTTGTGGAGCGTTGGATCCTGGCGCGCTTGCGTAAACAAACCTTCTTCTCGCTCTTTGACTTGAACCTGGCGATTCGGCAATTGCTCACCGCCCTCAACCAGCGTCCCTTCAAAAAGCTGCCCGGCTGCCGCCGCTCACAGTTCGAGGCTCTGGACCAACCGGCATTACGCTCCTTGCCAACTCAGGCTTATGAGTACGCCGCATGGCGCACCGCCAGAGTCAGCCTCGACTACCACGTAGAAATCGATAAGCACTACTACAGTGTGCCGCACTCGCTCTTGCGCCAGCAGCTCGACGTGCGGCTGACCGAAAAGACCGTGGAACTCTTTCAGCGCGGCCAGCGCGTAGCCCTGCATGTTCGTTCACAGCTTCCAGGCTCGCATTCGACCAAGGCTGAACACATGCCCAAAGCGCACCGCGCCCATATGGAATGGACTCCCGGACGCTTACTCAACTGGGCCGTTCAGGTGGGCCCCCACACCCGCGACCTGGTCCAACATCTGCTCTGGAACAGACCGCACCCGGAGATGGGTTATCGCAGTTGTCTCGGCTTGCTCAACCTGGCCAAGCGCTTCGGGCGTGAGCGTCTCGAAGCTGCTTGTGAACGAGCCATGACACTGGGCTCGCCCACCCGCCGCAGTGTCGTCTCGCTGCTCGAACGGGGACTGGACCAGTTGCCCTTGCCCGAGTCGTCGCCCACTCAGCCTTCTTTACTCCACGAAAACATTCGTGGTGCTGATTACTACCAATGAGGGGCCAACTCGTCCATGACTGCGGTATCCGAAACCGGCTGTGCAACTGATGGAAAAGTCACGCAAAAAAAACCGCGCGACTTTCCCACAGTCCCACAGCCACTACTACTGGATCTAAAACTCCGCAATTGCAAAAACAAGAAAAGGAGAAACCCCTTGTATGCTGCTTAATCAAACTGTGGAACAACTCCGCCGCCTGCGGCTCAGCGGTATGGCCGCGGCTTTCGCTCAACAACTGGAACAACCGGAACTCCAGGCACTCTCTTTCGAGGAGCGCTTCTCGTTACTGCTCGATCGGGAGATCACCCGGCGTGAGGACCGCCGTCTCTCCCGTCTCCTGCAACTGGCCCGACTCCGGCAGCAGGCCTGCGTGGAAGATATCGATTACAAACACCGGCGCGGGCTCGAGCGCAGCCTGATGGCCTCATTGATCTCCGGCGACTGGATCCGTGCCCGTCACAACCTGCACCTCACCGGACCAACGGGCACTGGTAAGTCCTGGCTCGCCTGCGCCCTCGGCCATCAGGCCTGTCGCCAGGGTCTCTCCGTCCGCTATGAACGGGTGCCGCGCTTACTCGACACTCTGCGCATCGCCCGCGGTGACGGTTCTTATCACAAACGCCTGTTGGCTCTGGCCAAAGCCGACTTGTTAATCCTCGACGACTTTGGTCTCAAACCTTTAACTCAGGCCGAGCGCCTCGACCTCCTGGAGCTTGTCGACGATCGCCATGGCCGCCGTTCCACCCTCGTTACCAGCCAACTGCCCATTGCTCATTGGCATGCTTACCTGGGTGAAGACCCGACCGTGGCCGACGCCTTGTTGGACCGCCTCCTGAGTGCCGCCCATCGTCTCGAACTCAAGGGCGACTCGATGCGCAGGCGGGAAAAAGAAAACGAAATAAAGTTTGAAAACAAGAAAAAGCCTTGACGCCAACCGTCTCCAGGCGGTAAATAACCTGCAGCCAGCGGCAGGCGATCACGGGCTGCTCACGATCAACCGAAACGCCTGCTCACGATGCCGCCGGAATCACTGCTCACAATCACCGAAATGCGCACAAGCGTTCTCCTGCTGCGTCGTGTACCCATTTTCATTCTCCTCTCAACTCTATTCTGTGAAATTCCACTCCTCACAAATCAACGAAAAATAGAGCGGTAAATCATTGAACCGAAGGCGGTTTTGCCAGTTCTTGGGTTTCTCTAATTTCTCTATAGAGATTCTAGATTCTAGAGTTGTTGATAAGAAAGAACTTACGTCGTAACCGAAAGCGGTTTTTTAGCTCTATCTTGTCTGCCCACTCTATTGCCCTGCTCTATTGCTTTTTTGCCCACCATCTAAGACGACAAACGGGGGCCAAACTTCCAGTCGCATAACTAATCAAGAAGCTGTTTTTCAGGACCGCCAGTGAGTGACCGGCAGACGGACATAAAGG
>JALZJF010000011.1 GCA_030859905.1 Acidobacteriota bacterium | reverse complement strand
GCTGCCGCCCGTTAACACGGGCTGATGCTCATCTTCGTTGCTTTCCTGGGGCTCACGCCCCAGGCTTTACGCTGCCGCCTGCTACCGCAGGCTGGATTAGAATGATGGTTCATGAATAATCCGGGCTAGCGGGTTGCTGAAAAAGTGGCAGGCATTAGAAGCAGTAAAACGATCCACCAAATCACACGAAGTAACTCGAATTAAGGCCACCATTTCGCGCGGTTTGGTGTGTTTTCGTAGATCGTGTTTGTTCTTCAGCATTTTGCTAGGCGATCCCGTGACATTTCTTGTATTTCTTTCCGGAGCCGCAGGGACAGGGCTCATTGCGACCGACTTTCGGTTGATCGCGGACCACGGTCTTCGTCTTGCCGCCTTCCTCGCCCGCGGGAGCTGCTCCCTGGTTGGGACCGGTGAACGTGAATGTTGTCGAGCGACGCGGCAGGCGGCGCTGGCGCAGCGCCTCGGGAGGTTCTTCGGCGACCACCTGAAGATTGAAGAGCGAGCGGATTGTGCTGGTATCGATGCGGTCGAGCATCTCCTGAAACAAATCGAAGCTCTGTTTCTTGTACTCAACCAGGGGATCCTTCTGGCCATAGCCCACCAGACCAATGCCCTGCTTCAGGTGATCGAGTGAAAGCAGGTGATCTTTCCACTGCGCATCGATGATGTTGAGCATGATGATGCGTTCGTACGTACGCATCGCTTCCACGCCGATCTGCTCTTCTTTCCTAACGTACTTAACCTTGAGCTTTTCCCAGATAGCTTCCGCCACTTCCTCCGACGCCATCTCCTCGACATTAATCTTCTCGGCATCAACATCGAGATCGTAAACGGTCTTGATCTGAATCTTGTAGTTATCTAGATTCCAGTCGTCCGGGGAAACGTCCGGATTAAGGTATTGCTTCGTCAGATCGGATAGCAGATCATAGGCGACTCCCGACTTCGGCGGATCTCCCAGCAGGTAATCGCGCTGATCGGGGTTTTCCATCAACTGCCGGCGCAGACCGTAAATGGTCTCGCGCTGCTTGTTCATGACGTCGTCGTATTCCAGCAGGTGTTTGCGTTGCTCGAAGTTGCGGCCCTCGACAGACTTCTGCGCCGCGGCGATGCGTTTCGAGACCATCTTCGACTCGATGGCTACACCCTGTTCCATTCCCAAGCGCTGCATCAGGGCTTTCACCTTTTCGCCCGCGAAAATGCGCATCAGGTCGTCTTCCAGCGAAAGGAAGAATCGCGACGAGCCCGGGTCGCCCTGGCGGCCGGAACGTCCGCGCAACTGGTTGTCGATGCGGCGTGATTCGTGGCGCTCAGTGCCGACGATGTGAAGTCCGCCAATCCCTACGACCTCTTTGTGCTCCGCTTCGACGATGCGTTTCGCGCTTGCAAAAGCTTTTGCCCATTGTGCTTCAGTAGCCTCATCGGGATCGATTTCTTCACTCTTCAAAAACTCCCGTGCCATGAAGTCGGGATTGCCGCCCAGCAGAATGTCGGTCCCGCGGCCCGCCATGTTGGTGGCGATCGTTACTGCGCCTTTGCGTCCCGCCTGAGCCACGATCTCCGCTTCGCGCTCGTGGTACTTGGCGTTCAAAACGTTGTGCGGCACTGCCTCTTTCTGCAGCCGGCGAGCAATCAACTCTGAATTCTCAACCGAGACAGTACCTACCAGGGCCGGCTGACCTCGTTCGTGGCAGTCCTTGATTTCCTCGATGACTGCGTCCCATTTCTCTCCCAGGGTGCGGTAGATGACGTCGGAAAAATCCGCGCGGACCATCGGCATATGGGTGGGGATGACCGTGACGTCGAGTTTGTAAGTGGAATTAAACTCGGCCGCTTCCGTTTCGGCGGTTCCGGTCATGCCGGAAAGCTTTTCGTAAAGACGGAAGTAATTCTGCAGCGTGATGGTGGCGAGAGTCTGGTTCTCCTTCTCAATCTTCACACCCTCTTTGGCCTCAACCGCCTGGTGCAAGCCGTCAGACCAGCGCCGGCCCTTCATCAGGCGCCCGGTGAAATCGTCCACGATGATCACTTCGCCATCCTGCACTACATACTGGTGGTCCAATCTGTAGAGCGTGTGTGCCTTCAACGCCTGCTCGACACAGTGGAGCAGATCCATGTTGGAAGGATCGTAGAGATTACCAACTCCCAGCAGCCGCTCTGCCTTGTCCACCCCATCCTCGGTAAGGACGGCGGTGTGGGCCTTCTCGTCAACAATGTACTCTCCGGTTTTAACTCCGTTCTGATCCTCACCGCGTTTAAGTTGCGGGATGATGGCGTCACCCTTGTAATACTTATCCGTCGCGTCGTCGGACGGACCGGAGATAATTAGAGGAGTGCGCGCTTCGTCGATCAAGATGGAATCGACTTCGTCGACGATCGCGTGATAATGACCGCGCTGGACACAAGTCGCGAGGTCAAACTTCATGTTGTCGCGCAGGTAATCAAAACCAAACTCGTTGTTGGTACCGTAAGTGATATCGGCGGCATATGCAGTTTGTCGCTCGAAATCATCCATGTCGTTCTGGATACAGCCGACCTCGAGACCGAGGAAACGGTGAATCTGGCCCATCCATTCTGCGTCGCGGGAAGCCAGGTAATCGTTCACGGTAATTATGTGGACGCCGCCCCGGCCCGTGAGCGCATTCAGGTAGGCCGGCAGCGTCGCCACCAGCGTTTTGCCTTCGCCTGTGCGCATCTCGGCGATCTTCCCCTGGTGTAAAACGATACCGCCGATCAATTGCACGTCGAAGTGGCGCATGCTGGTAGTGCGCACGCTGGCTTCTCTCACTATGGCAAAGGCTTCGGGCAGAAGCTCGTCGAGCACCTCGCGTTCTACGCGTTTGAGTTCGGCTTTGTCTTTGATCCCGGCAACCGCCTGTTGCACTTTGGCTTTGAAGAAAGGGGTTCGCGCGCGTAGTTCTTTGTCGGAAAATTTCTTTATGGACGGTTCCAGTCCATTGATCTGGCCAACCAGCGGCTGAACCGATTTCAGGTAACGCTGGTTGCTGCTGCCGAATACTTTAGTTAGAAATTTGTCGATCATGGTCGTAGCCTAAATCTCTCTAATCTCTCCAACGAGCATCAAGTAATTGTTTATTCTGACCGGGGGCAGTTCGGTATTTTAAATGACTGAACTGAGTGAGGCAAACCGCAGTCTGTTGATGTTGCCCCTTAATCAACCATTATAAACCCGATGCGGGCAACTGTTTTTTGAGCATCTCGCTGGCGGTGGGACGCGGCATGCTGAAGTGGACCAAAATCTGTTTGCCTTCGGATGTTACCTTGGTATTTCGGTAAAGCACCTCTTCGTCGTGTCCTCGTTTGGCAAATTCTCCCACCGCCAGAAGGGTATTGTAGCCTTTAGCCATTTGCACTGCCCGCTCCGGCGAATCGGCCTGGGATTCGACTGTGGCAGCAATGTCATTCTGATCGAGTTTGATCGTTACCTGTAAAGGCATTGCATCACAGGTGAGTTTGGTCGAATCGGTGACCTTCCTGGGGTCGCGGAGAAACGAAAGCATCCCACTATCACCGATAGCTGACACCATGTCTTTAGCAACATCGATCAACCGCGCATCACCAGTCTTCTGAATCACGTTTGGATTAGTGAGTTTGCAATCAGTGTCAAGACTAGCGGCGATGGTGATTTCGATCTCTGAACTAAGATCAAGCTGGCCCCGGTCTCGCAGCGCGTTGGCGCGAGCCAGCCAGTCTTTGAGTGGTCGTGTGTTGATATCGTTTTCATTGGGCCGGAGAAGATTGTTCTCAGCGGCAATCTTGTTGAGTTCCTGTTCGGCCTGTTCAGGGGTTTTCGGATCTCCAGCATTGGAATTAGCATCCAGCTTTGCATCCGCTGTAGCGACCGGTGACGCCTCGGGTGACAGAGAGGGTGAAGCCTCGGGTGTCGGAGTTGGCATCGGTATCTCTGTTACCGGATTCGGGGTGAAAATCATCTGAGGAACCGAAGGAGCGGGCTGGGCCAGTGCTCGCAATTGCTCTTCGGTCGCGAAATACCCTGGAGGATAACGAAACTTGTCAGGGGCCAACGCGAGCACTTGCACGTCCTCCCCGACTTCGGTCTTTGTGTATGCCCGATCCACGTACCCGGTGTTCGCCAGTAGCTCCGCGATGTTGAAAGCATCTCTAAATCCAGGGACGTACAACAGGCTGGTCAGCAAAGCCGCATGCATGACTAGCGAAGCTCCGGTAAGTTTAGAGAGAATCGGCCACCGCGGCTCACGATTTACTTGAGAATCTGCAAAAAGTTCGGACATCGCCAACTTAAACGCCTTTCGACCCATTCCAGTTCCCGCATTAGACGCGAGTAAACCCGGTCGGGTTGTGGAAGCACAAAAACGATAGATATAGGTTAGCACTTTGCCGAACACCTCTCAAACGGTGAGGTTTCCGGTACCGCTTACGTTCTGGATGTCTCATGTGCCCCGACTCTCGCATTCACACGGTGGCTTTAGCCCGGTGGCGAAGCGTGCTCATAAGCTAATGAACCGTTTCAACGGTTTGGGGGGCCACCCATGTCTGCGCGTGGAAAACCGTTGAAACGGTTCCATAGTTTTGGAATTGGCGTTGTCACGGGCTAAAGCCGGCGGTGTGAATGAGAGGGGAGAAAGTCGACATTTACCTTGCGGGCTTGCTGCCCCAGTCAACCCGGAGTCGCCGGCGAGACATTGGGGTAGAATAATCTTCATGAAGCACAGGCGCGACAAAGGCACGAGAGACAAAACCAGGAAAGGGGGCCGCAGGACGGATAAGAGATCTGGCATGGGGCGCCATCAGTCAGCGCCGGAGTCTTTGAAGGCGGTGGCGCCGCGGGCGGTTGGTCAGACGCGTGAAGTTCGGAAACTACTCGAAGGTATCGGCATACCTCCGGCAGCCCCGTTCAAGCCGGATTCCTTTCAACTCGAGGCCCTGGCGGCTCTTGAGTTCGCGGATGTTTTAGTCACCGCGCCCACGGGCAGCGGTAAAACCTGGATTGCGCGTGAAGAGATTCGCCGTCTGATCGAGGCAGGCAAACGCGCCTGGTACACGTCTCCACTTAAGGCGCTCACAAATTCCAAGTATCAGGAATTTAGCGCCGAATTCGGGGTTGAGCGAGTCGGCATACTCACAGGGGACCGCAAAGAGAATTCGGACGCCCCTCTGATCGTGGGCACCACCGAGATTTACCGCAATCAACTGTTCGACTCGCTACGCGCAGGTCACGATGTGCGCGCTGATCTGGTGGTTTTGGATGAAGCACATTACCTGGCTGACGAAGATCGCGGGCACGTCTGGGAGGAGGCGATCATTCTGTCTCCGCCGCGCGTTCGCCTGTTATTGCTTTCAGCCACAATAGGCAATGTCGATGAGTTTGCCCAATGGATGGAAGAAGTGCGTGGAGTGAGCTGCCGCGTGGTGACGCGACCAGGCGACCGACCTGTTCCTCTGAAAGCGGCTTTGCTGCTTCCAGACCAACGTTTGCTTCCTCTGCTGAACGACAACGGGCGGCTCAATCCGGAAATCGCGGCCATGGAGGATCGTTCTCGCGAGGAGCGGCGGACACCCTTGCGCGGTCATCGAACAAGGTTCTGAGTAGGAGAGTTCTATGAAACTCAGCATGCCAGAGATGCCGCCGGCCACACTCCTCACGGCGTTGGGCGCCTACAATTTGCTCCCGGCCATTGTTTTTCTACCAACCCGGCGGCGCTGTGATCAATCGGCTACCGAGGCTGCCTTCATGAGACGCGACCTCAATGTGGGTCGTCACGACGCCCGCCGTAATTTCATGCAGGATTTTGTCAAAGAGCACCCGGAAGCTCGCGGTCATCGTCACTGGGACACGATCATTAGAGGCGGAGTAGCGTCGCATCATGCGGGTCACCTTCCCGCATGGAAACTCGCAATTGAAAAACTGATGAGCGCCGGACTGCTGGACGCGATCTTTGCCACCTCGACGGTCGCTGCAGGTGTTGATTTTCCCGCCCGCACTGTAGTGCTAACAGGGGCGGACGCGCGCACCGGAAGCGGTTGGAGACAATTAACACCTTCTGAACTTCAGCAGATGACCGGTCGCGCGGGAAGACGTGGGCGTGACAGGGTCGGCTTTATCGTGGCCGCACCCGGGCTGCACCAGGACCCTCAAAAAATCGCCGAGTTACTCCAAGCCCAACCAGATCCTCTGGTCAGTCAGTTTCGGGCCACATACTCGACATTGCTCAACCTGCTCGACGCTTACGGAAACTTTGCCCAGGTGCGCGAGATTGCGGAGAAGAGTTTTGCCCATCGTGATGCTGCCAGGCAGACGATGCGGTTGGAACGGGAGCGCACTGAAAACGAAGCGAGAATCAAAACGAGGTTGGAACAAGCAGCCTGCCAGATTCCGCTGTCCACAGCCTTCGGTCTTGAGCGCCTGGTCAGTGCCCGCACCAGACTCCAGGAGGCGAAGCCACAGACGAGGTCAGAAGTGCTACTCCGCTGGCTGGACGAGTCAGTGCAGTCTGGTCGTGTTGTCGGCATTGGACGAAGCGGAAAGCGCCTGGTCTTGGTTACGCAACGTCGCGATGGCAATATCGTCGGCATCCGCGAAGACGGTCGTAGCGCAAGTCTTCCGCTGCAACGCATTGGTAGGGTTTACTCGCCTATTTTTTCCGTGCGAGACGAGGCGATTGAAAATGCTTTTGAGGAGATCCATGCCCGAGGCAAAGAGCTGGTGCTCCCCGAGCCCCGTCTGCGCGATGTTTACGATGAAGAATCCGACGCGCTACATTTGATCGAAGATACGATCGAATCAATCTTGCCTTCGAATTTAAGCTCCGAGCAGCAACTGAAATGCACCCGGGCCCTGTGGGAGGTGATGGACGAGGCGGAAGCTATACAGCGAACCAGGCGGCGCCAGGAGACACTCCGGGATCAGATATGGCAGCCCTTCGAGCAACGGGCGCAAGTGCTAGCGTCGTTTGGCTACCTGGATTTGGAAGCTGAAAAAGTTACCGAACGCGGACGTTGGTTGGCTGATCTTCACATTGATCGCCCGCTAATTGTCGGGGAAGCTCTGGAGAGCGGACTCTTTAAAACACTAGATCCTGCCCGGATGGCCGCGGTGATGGCAGCCCTTAGTGCGGACGAAGATCGGGACTACGGTGAGATTGAATTGGACGACTCGCTGGTGAGCAGTCTGGCGCAGTTTGAAGACACCGGTTTCCGCGTGTCATCTGAAGAGTGGAAGCATGGCATTGAACCGGCGCCCGAACTTAACTTATCGGCGGCCGGCGCTGCTGCCTGCTGGGCCAGAGGCGCTGACTGGACCAAGCTAGGACGCGACACTCGAGCTGAAGAAGGCGATCTCTTTCGCATGCTTTCACGCACCGGTGAAGCGCTCCTGCAAATTTCCGGATTAAGAAAAACCCACCCCAAACCCGCACAGATTGCCTCCCTCGCTGCGGAGAGCGTCTTGCGGGAGCCAGTCAGATAGGATCATCGAATCTCGTCGAGTCTTGTTTTCGCCTCAAGTATGATCCCTTTGAACCGTTCCAACTCGTCGAGCGAAAGAAGCACAGTAGTCTTCTCGCAGATGCCGCTTGTAAGTGACGCGGCCGTACCACTTCGGCTTTGCCGAAAAACATTGAGGTCCAAATCCCCTGGGGTGCGGTAGCGGGCTTCAAAACCAGTGAGCTTGGTAACCGTTTCGTTTATTCGTGCAATGGATTCAATTGCCTTTATTAGTGACTCGATCTCTTCATAATCAACGAACGCCCGGTTGTCGCGTGGCTTCTCGCCCGCTTCTCGAACCGCAACAATAATCCCTAAGGCCCGCGTCGAAGAACCGTCCTCTTTCAACTCAACGGCGTCAACGCGAACCTCGCCACCGCGCGCGTTGAGCGCAGCTACTTGAGTGAATCCTTTGATTAAGACTTTTTCGTATCGTCCTTCAACTGCTTCCAGTTTGGTTCTGGGTTCCAGAGGTTCGCAAGCGAGCGGTCGGCGAAACTCGGGGCCGGGTCTCTGCGCGAATGCAGAACCACTGGCAAGCATCAAAACTGACAGGAGAAAGACTCTTGATCGGGTCGGGTACATAACCCCCCCTTCTTTTATCGCAATCGGTCCCTTTCCAATACTATGACGGCGGCTCTTCTATACCAATCAACTCCACGACAAAGATTAACGTTGCGTCAGGTGGAATTACGTCCCCAGCTCCCCTTGCTCCGTATCCGAGCTGCGGAGGGATAACCAGGGTAGCCTGCTCGCCGACGCGCAGCTTCTCAATGCCTTCATCCCATCCTTTAATCACACGTCCTTCGCCGAGTTTGAACTTAAACGGTTGCCCACGGTCGAGCGAACTATCGAATTTGAAACCATTCCCTAGCAGTCCGGTGTAGTTAACAATAACGGTTTCGCCCGGCCGGGGATATCGACCGACGCTTCGTCGGGTGATTATGTAAGTCAGGCCGGACGGCGTGGTCGTTACGGCTGAGGACCGGGCTGCTGGTCTGACGGGCTTGACGGCTCTTGTTCGCCTGCTCTGAGCGCCCTTTTTCGCCTGACCTTGAGCGATAGGTACGGAAGTGATTGTGCTCAACAGAATTACGGAAACGCAGATTGCTATGATCTTCCATTTTTCGATAAGGAAGTAGAAGTCTTGCCCGCAGCGATGAATCAGTAAAAATCCGAGGCCAGGAATTACCACCGGCGTTGTAGTGAGGAAAGCGCGAGCGAGTCGTTTGATCTCATCAGGCACGGATCGATCCTGAGAGTAAACTTCGTACGATTTGATAGTGGCTTCACACAGTTCGAGCCAATCGCCAGGAGTAACGCTCTTGGTTATAAGTCGATAGCCTTCGCCAATGCCTGAGTCAGTTTCGACGAGACGTGCAAGAGTTGATGCTTGTGAAATCATGTTTAGCGCCTCGTCAGGTAGTAAGCGGTCGTGAGATATGCGGCGTTCCTGAAATATCATGCGCGCCCAGGTGAACTCTATCTTTCTGCTTACTTTTATCAAAGTCAAATCCGGGTGCATGGATAAGCGAGATAAGGTTTCGTCATTAAGTCCGTCCTGGAATTACTGCTGCTGTTCAAGGACGGACAGGATATTGCCGGCCGGGTCTTTGAACCAGGCAATGTTCGGACCCTCGCCACGGTCGGCACCTCGGAAGATGCCTTTCTGGTCCGTCTTCATCTCACCCTGGTACGACTCGAACCGCACCCCACGGCTGCCAAGTTCGTCTACAGCCTGGTCAATATCGTCTACGGGAAAATTAAGAACGGTGAAGGCTGCCGGGGTGTGATTGGACTTGGGGTATATGAAAATCTGATTACCGCCGGTGATTTGCAGCCCCAAGCCTTCTTGCGTTTCCGAAACTTCCAGCCCGAGTTTTTGGCCGTAGAATTCCTTCGCTTTTTTAAGGTCGTCCACTGAAAAAGTGCTAAATGCTTTTGACTCTTTCAACATTAGTTACCTCCCAGTAAACAAGATGTATTTCATGAGTGCGCCCTACAAGTCGACCAGCAGCTTGAAACCGCCATATACCATGCGTTTGACGTCGAAGGGCATCGGCCCCTTCTCCATCATTTTCTTCATGCGCGGGTCCGCCATCACCTTTGCGTTAACGCGATCGCGATCCTTTCGCGACTTGAACAAAATAAACGAGATCACCACCGTCTCGCCGGGCTTGAGCTTGATCGTTCGTGGGAATGAAACCCCAAACTTCACATCGAGATCGTCGCCGGCGGCCTCAATATACTGCAGGGCCCCGTGCTCTAGCCAAATTTTTCCCGCCTTCTGAGCGACGCTGCGATAAAGGGGTAGGTTCTTTTGGGGGACTGGTAAGACAAATCCATCAACGTATCGCATTTGAAACTCTCCTTTGGTTGTTATTTTCAATCAGAATCATCCAACACGATCCTCTAAACCTCAACGTCATGACTCCTGCCCGCGAGGGGCGCCCACGGAGGGACGCCCCTACAATTGATTACGCAGCTTGCCCGCAGTTAACCATCCACGGTATCCCGAATCGGTCGACGCACATGCCGAAAAGCGCGGCCCAGAAGGTTTGCTGGATCGGCATCTGCACAGTCCCGTTCTCCGCCAATGCGTGAAATATACGATCTGCCTCTGCCGGGTCGTTGATCTGAATCGTTACTGAAAAGCCTTTTGGTGTTTCATAGCGATCAGGCGGCGCGTCAGCACCCAGGAGCGCCGTCTCCCCGATGATCAGGGTTGCGTGAATGATTTTATCGCGCCATTCTGATGGCACTTGATCGGCCATCGGCGAATCACCCCATGCCATCATTGCTTGGATATTTCCACCGAGACACTGCTGATAGAACTTGAACGCTGCTTCGCATTGACCGTTGAAACTGAGATATGGACTCAATTGCATGGTCCCGCTCCTTTGGTTAACTGGTGATTAGTGATTGAGAAAAGGATGTTAGGCACCTAAGCGATCGCGATGCGGCGCTAGCCGCCACCGGCCGTAGGCGACGAACGCCGCAAGGATTCCAACCACCAGAGGCGGCAGCGCCATCGCGAGACCATCGGCCGCGAAGGTGAGCGCTGTCGCTCCGATCATAATGATCACCAGTCCGGCGGCGGCCAGCGGTGTTAGGCCGGGCCGAGTCCGCAGCAGTCCGGGGAGAATCAAGCCGAGCGCGCCGAGCACCTCGCAAACGCCGATGAACCGGATAAGCAGCCCCGGCAGATGTATCTGGTTGGGCGACCCCATAGACATCAGCGTCTCTATTGGCAGGACCAACTTCGTTCCACCGGCAAACAGAAAAAGTAGTGCCAGCAACACCTGAATGATCCACAGTGCGTAGGTCATGATCAACACCTTCATGGCAGGGGAATGAGTGCGCGCAGCCGATCAACGCGCAAGGATAGTCCCAGCCAGAGCAACCCGCCGAAAATGATCGGGAAGACGATTGAAAACAGCCCCTCACCAGCCCGAACATGTGTCGCGACTGCTCCACCCAGATAGCCCCGTCAGCAGTAGGAACAGTGCCGGCAGCGCGCTGATGAGGCGTCCGGCCCAGAGCCTTTTCTTCAAGACAGGATCAGTTAGAGTACCCGATTGCATTAGTCTCTCCTTTGGATTTCTTTCGTGTTCGTTCGAGATAGCTGATCAGTTCCGTAGCCTTGGGCGCGGCGGACTTAACTGTTTTGCGAATCTTCTCAAGCGTGGCCCTGGCCTCCTCTTCCGGAAGCGCTGCGAGATAGTCGTCTACAGTTTGCGGTTTAGCGCCGGCTTTTACTTTTTTCACGGCTAGTCCTTTCAATCCTGATTTAGAGCACTTGGCTCCATGAAGATGAGTTCCCAGATGTGGCCATCCAGATCTTTTACAGGTAGATTAACAAAAATCATCTTAGGCATGTTGTTCCCTTTTCAACGTTCATTTCACATAAAGCTAATTCTTCGGTAAGCCCGAGATTTCCATCACTGGCCTGATTTCGATGGTACCGAATCGTGCCGGTGGGATCCTTTCGGCGATGCGGATCGCCTCATCGAGATCCTTGGCGTCGATTAGGTAGTAGCCGCCGAGCTGTTCGCGCGTCTCCGCAAACGGACCGTCAGTCACGAGTCGCTTGCCGTCGCGCACCCGAACACTGGTCGCTGTCGAAACAGGATGTAGCGGGCTGGCATCCAGATACTGCCCGCTGGAGTTGAGTTGTTGCGTGAGCTCCGCAGACTCAACGTAACAGTGCTCCCGCTCGGTGTCGCTCAGAGCCTGCTCATCTAGATAAACCAGCAACATATATCTCATTAAGTGTGCCTCCATCAGTAAGTCGAACAGTGCGTTCCAGGCCGACTAGTCGCCCGGATTATTTTTGCTCATACGCTTCCTTCAAAGTTTTTATGTCAAGTTTATCCATTTGAAGCATTGCCTTCATAACTCTTTTCGACTTCTCAGCATCTTTGTCGAGGAACATCTCGGCCAGAACGGTGGGAACGATTTGCCATGACAAACCATATCTATCTTTAAGCCAGCCGCATCTTGATTTTTCTCCGCCTTCAGAGAGCTTCTCCCAAAACTTGTCTACTTCTTCCTGCGTTTCGCAGTTCACTACCAACGAGATGGCTTCCGTGAATTTGAAATGCGGGCCCCCGTTTAATGCCGTGAATTCTTGTCCCTCGAGCTGGAATTCAACCGTCATTACCGTTCCCTTTGGTCTTCCGGCGGCCTTCGATCCCTCTTCGTCATAGCGGGTGATGCTACGTATCTTAGAGTTTTTGAAAAGCGACACATAAAAATTCACAGCCTCTTCGGCTTTGTCATCGAACCACAAGAACGAGGTTATCTTTTGCATTTCGTTTCTCCCTCCAAGTTTTCTCACTGTGATCTGAACATCGCTCAGGCCTTGCCAAGGCTTGCAGCGTTTCGCCAAACTGAAGTTATCTGATCGACATTACTACCTAGTTAATGCCTTCTTATTCATATATCACTGTCTCCTTTTTTGAGTTGTACCTTCACCAGTAAGTCGAACGGCAGTTGCCCGGATCGACACACCTCCCAAAAATTATTTAACATGAGGAATGCTCTCAGACGCCAACGCGGCCGTTCAGGCGGTCTATGGCTCCGATTGGAGCCGGATCGTCGCCACCCTCATTCGATCTTTCGGCGACTTCGATATAGCCGAAGAGGCAGCGCAGGAGGCCTTCGCAGCCGCTGTGGACCAATGGCCGGTGTCCGGAATCCCCGACTCTCCAGGCGCATGGATCATTCAGACAGCTCGTCACAAAGCCATCGACCGCATCCGGCGCCAGACGCGGTTTAAGGAGAAAGTAGAATCATACGCCGCGTCCGGATTGATCCAAACAATCGAGGAGCCGAACTACGACGCGAGCGAAATCCCGGACGATCGTCTGCGGCTGATTTTCACTTGTTGCCACCCCGCGCTCGCACCAGAGGCGCAGGTGGCGTTAACTCTACGCACCCTCGGCGGCCTCGAGACTGACGAGATCGCGCGCGCATTCCTCGTGCCCGCTGCCACGATGGCCCAGCGCTTAGTGCGCGCCAAGCGCAAGATTCGCCACGCCGGCATCCCCTATTCGGTTCCCGACACGCATGACATGCCCGCCCGCCTCGACGCTGTGCTGACGGTGATCTATTTGATCTTTAATGAAGGCTACGCCCCCACGCAGGGTGGGGCGGTCGTGAGGCCCGATCTATGCGCTGAGGCCATCCGACTGGGGCGCCTATTAAGGGTGTTAATGGCGCAGCCTCCATCAGAAGCGACGGCACTCGTGGCCCTGATGCTGCTTCACGATTCACGACGCGAAGCTCGCCTGGATGCGGCCGGCGATCTCGTCGTTCTAGAGGGGCAGGATCGCAGCCGCTGGAATCAGCGGCAGATCGACGAGGCGTTGCCCCTTGTCGATGCAGCGCTGGTTCGCGAGGCCGGTCCATTCGCTTTACAGGCAGCGATTTCGGCTGTGCATTGTCGCGCGAAGCGCCCAGCAGACACGGACTGGCCACAGATCGTCAGGCTTTACGACCTTCTCGAGCGAGTGCAGCCCTCGCCCATCGTGTCGCTGAACCGGGCAGTGGCTGTGGCCATGGTCGATGGCCCTCAGCCGGCGCTCGCGCTCATCGATGCGCTCGCCGCTACTGGTTCTCTGGACGGCTATCACCTGCTGCATGCCGCGCGTGCCGATCTGCTGCGTCGCGTCGGAGCGAGGGTGGAAGCGGCGCAAAGCTATGCGCGAGCGCTGGCGCTGGTAACCAATGATAGCGAACGTCGATTTCTCGAACGGCGCCTGCGCGAAGTTCAGCCATCGGTCGGGTGATTTTGCGAAGCTGATTTGGGTGTGGTCCGAATGTTCCGAGTGGTCCCATCACTCCCCTCAAACGTCTCGGTGTATCGACGCTGCATCTCCTCGGGGGAAACCTCTTCGATGCTGTGGCCGATATTCCACCTGTGCCCGAAAGGATCCCGTATACTACCCGAGCGCTCCCCATAGAAGGCGTCCGTGGGCTCCCTTTCGATCTCGGCGCCGGCTTCTACGGCGCGCCGAATCACTTCATCCGCGTTATCGACGTGAATATGAATCGTGACCGCGGTCCCACCGATTGCCAGCGGACCCTCGATGCCGTACTCGGGATACTCGTCTGACAGCATCATGGTGGTTCCCCCGAAGTCCAGCTCAGCGTGGCCGATCCGACCGCTCGGCTCGGTGAGGCGAAACTTCTCTTGAGCGCCAAAAGCCTTCGTATAGAACTCAATGGCCCTGGCTGAGTTCTCGACGCACAAATAAGCGAACAGCTCGTGTATTTTCACTGATGTACCTTTTTGGAATCAACGATGATCATCTTAAACACCACCAGCCGGTTTTGATCCTACGCTTCGGCCACATTTGAGTCCCATCTTTCCGAACGTTCTGCAATCAAACGCATCACCTGGTTCGGGCTTCGCCTCCTTCTACTACCGCTTCGTTGGCGGGTGACGGGTCATGCCGCGATTGAGAAGCATCTTAACTTCCACCCGACGATTCTGCGCGCGTCCCGCAGCCGTCGTGTTTTCAGCCACAGCCTCCGTCTTACCGTATCCCATGGGCGTGACGAAACGTCGCAAGGGAACTTTATGATTCACGGCCAGGTACTGGATCACTGATTCAGCTCGCTCCCGGCTGAGTCGGAAATTCTTCGCTTCCCCTCCGGTGGAATCCGTATGTCCCGCAACCTCGATCATATAACCTTTGGCATTAATCGCTTTTGCGGCCAGGCCGTCCAGTTGCTGCTTCGCTTCGGGTGAAAGTGACGCGCTGTTCACCCTGAAATTCACGGCGACAGTCTCCTGCACGTCGTAATCATCGAGGGCGGAGATGCGTTCGTTCGCCGCGCCTGCTTCGCTTCGGGCCTCAGCCGCAACGGCATAAAGCTCATCCATCTGTCCTGCTATGCGTTCCTGGTTCGCTTCTACAGGATTGACGCGTGTGTCAGTAGTGATGGCGGCTCGCATGTCCGACTCGTTGAACCTGATCTTATCGGCAACGAGCTGGCCCTCGGAATCACCGCGTCCCTCCACTTCCACGATCAGGCCTCGCAAGATTTCCGTAACAGCATATCTCTTACCGCCTCGTAAGAAGCCTCCGTGGGTCTTGATGCTCGTGTCGTCAGTCAGGAGGACTTGATAGTCAATACGGCTGCGATCGCGAATCGTGAACGTGTTGGAGTCGCGTCCGATTACGACACCTTTAAATTTCATCTTCGCGCCGTTCGGAATGAAACGAATGTTTGTATTTCGGTCTCTCGTGGTTTGCGTGTTTGCGACTTGTCCAAAGACGGGGGATGTTCCCGCCAGCAGTAGGGCCAAGCCGCAGGCCAGGGTAAGGGGTCGAAGTTTGCTGATCACAGTATTGCTCATATTGTCTCCTTAAGTATCAATCGCGAATGCAGCAGTGCATTCCGGAGAAGGCTTCTTTGTCGGGTGACTAACCTGAGGGGGCAGGAGCAAGGATCGTAACCAAAACCAAGACAAAAATCAAAGACACTGGACTAGGTCCGCCTTCCAGGTGTCCTTCCTCACGACTAGGCATAGGAGCGTTGCCGCCGGTCGTCGAGGAGCTCCGAACGTCTCTTGCGGCCAAGGGCTATTAGGTCAATCCATACGTTCATCCGTCTCGGCGATTAGCAGTGCCAGTTCTCTTCGGTATTCATCGGACGTCACATCGAAGTCGATCCCATAACCGTCCGGCCCGTGCTCTCGGACGACCCTGCCTTTAAGCCGCAGCATCTTTGCACCTGAGATGGGAATGCTGAGCGAGAGAGTAGAGCCGACAGCCAGATGGGTGTCTGTTATCACCAGGCAGCCGCTCAGGCTGATATTGGTGATCGTCTGGTTCATAGTGACGTCAGGACCTAAATGAGTGGGGATATCTACGTAGGCACGCAGCTTTCTCTCAGACATGATTAAAAACTCCTCTCGATAAGTATACCGATCTACTGGGCATCGTGATCATAGTGTGTTTCTGTATGCGCGAAAGCAAAGTACATAACTCGCATTCGTCCCAGTAGTAACATGGTTTATCCTCCAGACATAGATGCCTAACTACTAGCGCTAAAGATGTAAAGGCCACGGTGGACGCCCTTTCGTACATGTGTTACATTCCACGCTGTTTAGCAACTAAACAACTGCGCGGCCAAATGACGGTGGTAACTTAACCCGACCTTCAACCTACCCGGCCCGAGACTCATTAGTGAAGAGCGTGCCCAATTGCCTGTTTATGAAGAACTAAATGGCTAAGCGTGTCGGTTCCGGATCTACTGACCCGAAGACAGAAGAAACCCCAATCGAGCGAGGTGTGGTCGATCTCGCCGACGCGCGCGTGCGTCTGCGTTCAAAACATCCTTCCGAAGCTTCCCTCGTCGAAGAGCTGAATGAGGTCCACTCGCTTCTCGATCAGGGACTCTCCACTGAAGCCCGCGCTCGTCTCACGTCACTAATCACTGCGGCCGGCAAAAGCCCCACCATCCTGGCGCTCGCCCGTTGCTCACTCGCCAACGCTCTGGAGATGCAAGGCCATTACCGCGAGTCGCTTGCGTCAGTAGCGATGTACGAAACTTCCGAGTCACGTGCCGGCCTCGACGAAGCGGCGGTTCGTTGCCTGCGCGTGCAGATTGCTCTCGCCTACAACTATAACGGAGATCATCCCAAGGCGATCGCAATGCTTAAGTCAGCGTTGCGCGATTTTTCCGAGAGTGCTGAGGAAACCAAACTCGGGCCAATCTACGCCGCCCTGGCGCGCGTATATCGAACCATCAGCGAGTATCCCATCGCACGCGACTACGGCCAGCGGGCCCTGGAACACTTCCGTCAGACTGGCGAATGGCGCGGGCTTGCCGAAGCATACTTCGGAGTGGCCCTGGCCGACACACAGGAAGGAAACTACTCTGCGGGGCTCGAAAATTTTGAGCAGGCGCTTAAACTGATTGGCGAGCATCCCGCCAGCTATCTGTTGGGAAAAATCTACGCCAACATGGCCGGTGCCTGCTGGTTTCTCAAACGTCCTCAGGAAGGCATTCGCTTTCTGGAGAAGGCCATCTCCTATTATGAGCGCACCGATCACAAATCCAGCGCTGCCGATGGCTACAACAATTTGGGAATCAACCTGATTCTGATCGGGCAATGGGTACGGGCCCAGGAGGCCCTGGAGCGTGCGCTCGCCCTCGCGTCAGAAGTCGACGAACGCGGCGCCAAGGTGCCCATGATTCTCGACTCCCTGGGCGAGCTGCACATGTTGCGCGGCGATCTGGACGAAGCCAAATCTTACCTCGAGCGAGCAGTTGCTCTGGCAACCGAGAACGGGAACAAGTGGTATGCAGGTCAGGCCCTGCGCACTCTCGGACGTTGTTACCTGGCCATGGACGATGACGCGAAAGCTCTGGCCCAGGGAAAGCAAGCCCTCGCTATGGCCGAGATCATCGGCGATCGCCAAGCCATCTGCGAATCACGCATCCTTCTGGCCGAAGCACATTTGCGCAATCAACAGTTTGATGAGTCTGCAGCGGAACTTCATAAGGTGACTGAAGAAGTGACCGACTCCGCGGCCGACCTCGGGTTCGCTGGCGAGGCGCAGAGACTTGCGGGCCTGCTGGCGCTGGGACAGTCCGACGCTACCGCGGCGGCCCAACATTTCGGCAGCAGTGTTTCGGTCTTTGATATGCTCGGGGACCGGTATCGCGCCGCCCGCGCTTACCTTGAACTTGGCCGCGCCTACGCCTTGACTCAGCCGAACCGAGCGATGGAGCAACTGACGCGGGCCCGCAACACGTTCCGTGAACTGGGCGCTCGAGTAGATCTCGCTCGGGCTGAAGAAGCCATTGATCATTTCGATCAAACGACACTTACGCCAGAGATAGAGCAGTCGGCTCTGACTCAGCTGCTGACCTTGCGTCTGGCCGAAGCAGTGGCCTCGCGAGAACTACTGTTGCGCGAGTTGGCCGCGATCATGCGCCAGGAGACCTCGGCCCAACGCGTGCTGATCACCGAACAAGGCGAGCATCACCACCCCCGCGTGGTCATCGCCCACGGCTGTACGCCGGCAGACGGCGCCCGGATCGCTGAAGAGCTGGATCAGTTGGACTCCGAAGAAGATCGTGAGCGCTATTCGAAGAAGCACGACGCGGCAATCACCGTGCTCAAATCATCCAACGCTCCCCCGGCGATTCTTTATATTTCGCCCCGCAGCCGGGCCAAGCTGCCGAGTGGCATGTCGATGGAACTGCTGCTGCGTGTCGTTGGTCTGGGAATGGATGTTTGTGCCCTGCGCGCGGGTCATCAGAAAGGCACGGGGTCGCATCAGCCTGACGAACTTGCGGGCGCGAGTATTATGCCGGGTTTCATCCATTCGAGTCCGGCGATGACGCGGCTCGTGGAAGAAGTGCACAAGATCCGATCGTCGGATGTGACGGTGTTGGTGACTGGGGAATCGGGCACGGGCAAAGAGCTGGTAGCGCGGGCAATTCATGCCATTTCCAGCCGTCGCTCAAAAGTCTTCGTGCCGTTCAACTGCACTGCAGTACCCAAGGAACTTTCCGAAGGCTATCTCTTCGGCTATCGACGCGGCTCATTTACCGGCGCGGTCACGGATTCTCAAGGTGTCATTCGCACCGCGGCCGGCGGCACACTCTTCCTGGACGAGATTGGCGACCTGCCTCTAGACCTGCAGCCGAAGCTGCTGCGCTTTTTGCAGGAAGGTGAGATTCAAGCCCTCGGCGAGCAGCGACCTGCCAAGGTCGATGTGCGCATCATTGCCGCGACGAACACGGATCTGGAAGAGATGGTGGCCCAGGGCCGTTTCCGCGAAGACCTGTACTATCGTTTGAACGTGATCAGACTGCGCGTGCCGCCGCTCCGCGAGCGTCGCTCCGAGATCCCGACGATAGTTAACTACTACGTCAACCACTATTCTTCGAAGTTTGGTCGGAAGGATATTGAGATCACTCCGCAGTCGGTGGATCTGCTGATGGTGAACGACTGGCCGGGCAACGTGCGCCAGCTCTGCAACGAGATTCAACGGATCGTGGCCCGCGCCGAGGACGGGAGCACGATCACTCCCGAACAACTCTCCCCTGAGCTAAAACGTACTTCTTCTCCCGTATCTCCTCCGGCTGCGGTAGCCACGCTGGGATCAATGCCCGCCCCCTCTATTCAGCATGAAACTCTTGCGGACGCGTTGGCGGAGGTTGAGCGCCGAATGATCTCCGAAGCTTTACGAAAACACGGCGGCAACATCTCCCGCGCGGCCCGCGAACTCGGCCTCACTCGACGCGGTCTCTACCTCAAACTGGAGCGCCACTCCCTCAGCGCCAGCGCTTAAATAGCCACCTTGTCAGAACGGCGAGCGGACCGGGGTCCCCAAGCTGGCAGCCCGCTTGGGGTGGTGGATGCGACCCGGTCTCATCTCCGGCGGCTAGGCGCGAGCCCCGATCCTAAGGCTGCACCCAACTCCGCCGGGTCTCGTTTGTTGTTGAAGATCGCGGATTGTTGGATCTAATGAAAAAGTTTCCTGTTAGATAGTCAGAGCTTCCTGAACAAGGGTGGCTTGCTCGGACTGGTGGATCACATATGAGCCGGTGGCGGGGCTGGCCGATGCCGAGCGTCCAATATAGATCGGGCGGTCGCAGGCCGGCAGAAGTTTTTCGAGAAGGGGTTCAACAAATGTCCAACCGCCCATGTTCTTCGGTTCTTCCTGCGCCCAAACGAGTTGCTTTGCGTTCGGATATCGGGCAATCACCTCGCGCAAACGCTGCAGGGGAAATGGATAGAACTGCTCTAGTCTCATGATCGATACGCGCGTTTCCTCCGACTTCCTGCGGGCCTCCGTGAGATCGTAGAAAACCTTGCCGCTACAAAGGACCATCCGCTCCACCGACGACGAATCCTTGATCTCAGCATCGTCTATCAGGGGGTTGAAGCCACCGTTAGTAAGCTGGTCCAGCGACGATGCGGCGGCGGGTAGTCGCAGCAGGCTCTTCGGTGTCATCACAATCAAGGGGCGTTCACCGCCGGGTCTTATTTGTCTTCGCAGGAGGTGGAAGTACTGCGCCGGCGTCGTCGGGTAACAAACCAGCAGGTTATTCTCGGCGCACATCTGCAGGAAGCGCTCCAAACGCGCGCTCGAGTGCTCAGGTCCTTGACCTTCATAACCGTGCGGTAGGAGCATGGTTAGTCGAGACGTTTGTCTCCATTTATCCTCCGATGCAGCGATGTATTGATCGATGATGGTTTGGGCGCCGTTCCCAAAGTCGCCAAACTGGGCCTCCCAAATAACCAGCGCGTCAGCCGCTATTACCGAGTAGCCGTATTCGAACCCCAGAACGCCTTCTTCCGACAGGGAACTATCGAAGACTTCGAATCGCGCCTCCGGATTTGCCTCCGAGCGTAACTCGGACAGCGGCGACCATTGCTTGCCGGTCTGAGTGTCATACAAAACAGCGTGGCGCTGGCTGAATGTGCCCCGGCCCGAATCCTGTCCACTCAAGCGCACGCGCGTTCCGTCGATAACGAGGGAGCCGAAGGCAACGGTCTCGGCGAAAGCCCAGTCGATGGGCAACGCGCCTTCGCCCATTTTCGCGCGCCGAGCAAGTTGTCCCACCATCTTCGGATTAATGTTGAAGCCCTCAGGCACCACGGCGATCTTCCGGGCGATGTTCCTAATGACCTCAGCGTCAACGCCCGTATCGATGACTCCCGACCCATCCATCTCTTGAACCGGAGGCGCCGGTTGCTTTGGTTGCTGCTCAGAGACGATGCTTTTCGCTCGGATAAGCGCATCTTCATAACGCCGCACGCGCTCTTCAATCAAAGCATTCAACTCGGCTTCGTTAATCACGCTTTCCTTGATGAGTTTCTTCGCGTAGATTGCCCGAACACCGGGATGGGCCTTCACGCGCGCATACATCAGCGGCTGCGTGTAACTGGGCTCATCAGTTTCGTTATGTCCGAGTTTGCGAAATCCGACGACATCAAGCACGACATCTTTATTAAACTCTTGCCGGTATTCCAGGGCGATCTGGAGCGCTCGATAGGCGGCCTCCGGGTCGTCACTGTTGATATGAAAAATTGGCAACTGAGTCATGCGCGCCACATCTGTTGAATAAATAGTAGAGCGTCCGGCCTCCGGCGAAGTGGTGAAACCAATCTGGTTATTGATGATGATGTGAATCGTGCCACCAGTGCGATAGCCTTTGAGCTCGGCGAGATTCAGGGTTTCCATCACTACACCTTGCCCGGCGAAAGCGGCATCGCCGTGCAGCAGCACCGGCAACGCCTTGTCGACTACTTCGTCACGAGCGGCGCCCAGCCGGTCTTGCAGGACATCCTGCTTCGCCCGAACCATTCCTTCCACGACCGGGTCGACGGCTTCCAGGTGACTGGGATTGGGAGAAAGCGTGAGACTGACTTTCCTGCCACCGGCGGTCAGACGTTCTCCGACTGCGCCCTGGTGATACTTGACGTCACCTTCATCGGCCGGAAACGAGGGGTGGATCGACCCTTCAAACGAAGCAAAGATCCGCTCACAGAACTTGCCAATGACATTCGCTAGCACATTCAAACGCCCACGATGGGCCATGCCCAGGGTGATGTCTTCGACGCCGCGGTCGCCGGCATCTTCAATCAGACGATCCAGCAAGGGAATGATGGTCTCGCAGCCCTCAAGTGAGAATCGTTTCTGACCGAGATACTTGGTGTGCAGAAAACGCTCAAACTGTTCGGCCGAGATCAGTTTCCACAATAGCTGTTTCTTAATTTCGGCGGGCAGCGGTTCGGGCTCGACAAAATGCTTGCGAATTTGGTCGCGAATCCAGAGCTTCTGTTCTTTGCTTTGAATATGACGATATTCAGTAGCGACTTTTCCACAATAAGCGCGTTGCAAGATGTCGAGAATCTCGCGGAGAGTCGCGCTTTCGGTGCCCGCCAATCCGCCGGTGATGAACACTCGATCCAGATCCCAGATCGTTAATCCGTAGGTTTCTATATCCAGTTCGGTATGGTAAAGCACCGGCATCGCGTGTAGCGGGTCGACATCGGCAATCAAGTGCCCGCGCACGCGATAGGCATTGATCAGCTCTATCACCCTGGCTTCCTTGATCGTTTGTTCGCGAGCGTGATCACCCGGAGTGAAAAAGGGATTGCGGTCGAGGCTCCACCGCAGGGGAGGATAAGGAATCCCTACGTCGGAAAAAATTTCGTTATAAAACTGGCGTTGCCCGATGAGCAGCTGGTGCAGGCTGGCGAGGAAGGCACCGGATTCCGCACCCTGAATGATGCGATGGTCATAGGTGCTGCTAATTGTCATCGCCTTGCTGATGCCCAACTGCGACAGAGCTTCCGGCGCCATTGCCTGATACTCAGCCGGATACTCGATCGCGCCAGTGGCAATGATTACTGATTGCCCGGCCATCAGCCGCGGTGTGGAGGCCACGGTACCGATTGTTCCAGGATTGGTCAGCGAGATGGTGGTACCCTGAAAATCAGAAAGCTGCAGTTTTCCTTCGCGCGCTCGCTTTACCACGCTGTCATAAACCTGCAGAAACTCAGAGAAGCGCAGCTTGTTCGCGTTCTTGATGTTAGGGACCAGTAGACTCCGGGTCCTGTCCTTCTTCTCCACATCGATCGCCACACCCAGATTAACGCTCCCCCGGCGAAGACGCACCGGCTTCCCAGCAACCACTTCATAGCCGTCGTTTAACTGCGGATACTCATCGAGCGCGCGCAAAATGGCCCAGGCAATCAGGTGCGTATAGGAAGCCTTGCCCCGATCGTTTTCCGCAAGGTACTTGTTGATAATCCCACGGTTCTCATCAAGGAGCTTTACTGGTATCCGGCGCTGCGAAGTGGCGGTGGGGACCGAGAGGCTCGCCTCCATGTTCTCAACGATCTTAAGAGCAGCCCCTCGAATGGGCACCACTGCAGCTTGGCTCTCAACGCTCGGACCAGGTATGGTGGCAACGCGCTCAACCGCTGGAGCTATTGCCGCGTTGGCCAATATTGAGACGTCTGCCTTTGCAGGTGCGTCAGCTTTAACCGGGTCTTTGGCAGGTGTTTCATTCACGAGCTGAGGAGCGGAAGCATTGCGTCCGTTGTCGGAAGCGCCCGCTCCATCCCCTTCCAGCAATTCCGTGAAATACGCTCGCCACGACTCGTCAACCGATTCTGGATTGCTGCGAAAACGTCCCAACAGCCCTTCGACATACGTCGCGTTGGCGCCGAAGTTCTCGGCTATCAGCTCAGATAGGTCGGTTGTGCTTCTCTGCTCCAACTTCTTTCATCCTCCCAATTAATTGCACTCGAAAGCCCATTCCAAGCTTCAACTAGATCAGTTTTTAGCGGCGTGATGTTAAAACGATAGACTACCACCTTCCGCATTCCAATGCATGTGGCACCACATCCGGCGGAACTCTTGAACCTGCGCTATAATCCTGCGCGAATAGCGGCTAGTCATAACTGTTGTACCTGTCCTTTGCGTTCTTCCAGCAATTAAAACCAGTTGAACACTTCCTGAAATTCCAGAGCATGAATACGACAACATGTTCATTGTGACCGTACAGAAATTTTCCGTTGTGCAGGGTCGATTACCATGTCCAACTATGACCACTGACAAAACCAAGATGTTCTGAGTTCAAGTCGATTAACTCTAACGACTCAGAAACCGTTAGGACAGCCGTCGCCGAAACATTGTAGGGGCGTCCCTCTGTGGGCGCCCCACGTTGCCGAACAAGCAACGTCGAGCGATAGCGCCTCAACAAAAACGAGGGCACTCACGGAGTGACGCCCCGACAAAGATAGGCATCGCACTGAAACTCGATCGTTCCGAGCGTCGTATGGCGTGCGGGGAGGAAAAAGCTGCACCCGCATTCAAGTTGCTTTGATATTGAACAGTTGATTTGGGCAAACAAGCTCAATGAAAAAAGAGGCAGGTAAGCCCGCCTCTAATCTTCTGCATCACCCGATAACAGGTCTTTAAGGGATTGTCTTGTCAACAACAGCGTCGCGCTTCTTGATATAGACCTCGCCGCGCGTGGTCATACCTGCTTTTTCCCCGAGTGTCTTCAAAACCGAAGCGAGGATTTGCTTGTTCTCGAGCTTAAAGCTGGTGACGCCATTGGCTCTGCTGTCGGGATCGGTATATTGAAGGGTTAAATAGCGCACCTTGGTCTTTATGAAACCCAGAGGGAACCCGAAGTAGGGAATATGGCTGGCCACCGTGGCTGCTGCGGGGCGTCGCTTTTGCGTATCGGCAAAGGCCGAGGTCACTGCATCATAGGGAATGAACAGGACTTCCTTCTGCTGTTTGTTTCGAAACAACAAACGCCGATTAGTATCGTCAAAGCTTAAGGTGCCGGTCATCGTCTTGTTATAACCAAACACACCGCCCTCGTATTTTGCCTTCACGGTTCGGGGGGCGGGTGCGACAGCAACGTTTGACGAATCGGTAGTCGTACTCGTATCGATGGTGCGAGGTCGCTGGGCGAAGGCCGCCATCGACATGAGCAGTGTCAGGAGCAGAACTGCAATAAATCTCATCTTTGTTCTCCCGGTTGGTTAACTCTGGTGAATCGAAGTCAAGGACGTGCCAGAAAAGCATCACTCGTCCCAGGTCAGTTTCAATTGATGCCACCGGCTCGCCCGGTGGAGATTCACGTTGGTAGCTACAAAGAGGCCACGTCAAAGTTCTCAGGATGCCACCGGCTTGTCCGGTGGAGCCTCACGCTGGATGCGAGTAGCTGCCTTCTAGGAGGAACAGCAGCGTGAACCGCCACCGGGCGAGCCGGTGGCATCTTATGGCCAAAATATTCTTCGCATGTAGCTCCCAGCGTGAACCTCCACGGGACAAGCCCTTGGTATCCTCAATTGCCTACTTGGCAAACGGCCGGACGCGCTCGATCGATTCCTTGAAATCAGCATCAGCCGGCGCCAGATTCGAGCCCTTCTCGTAAGCAGCCAGCGCTTTTGCATACTGCTTCGACACTTCGTATGCATAACCCAGCTCCCGATAGACGTTCACGTCGCCGGGTGTCTTGGCTGCTGCTGATTCGAGTGCAGCAATCGCTTTGGGAAAATTCTTTGCGCGCGAATGCGCCACGCCGAGAAGATAAAAGGTTACACCCTTGGCATCACTCCCCAGGACAGCGCGTTCCAGAGCGGCCGCAGCGCGAGGATACTGTGCTGAACCGATCAGCGCCTGGCCGAAGAGCGTCAAGGCTTCGGCATCAGTCCGCACCTTTATTAGTCCTTCACCCGCCCGCACCGCGTTGAGATAGTCGGCCTCGGCTTTGGCAGTGTCTGTGCCCAGCGCTGCCCGGCGAAGGTAAACCGAAGTGAGCAGCGTCCAGGCCGCGGCCATCCGTGAATCGTTAAGGGTGGCGCGGTTAAGCGCGGCAACCGCTCCATCGAGATCATTTCTGGCCAGGGCCAACTGGCCCAAATAAAAAAGTGAAAGCGAGTCCTTTGCATTGAGTTTTACTACGGAATTGAATGTGCGCTCCGCATCAGCGGCTTTGCCCGTTTTATACTCCGACAAAGCACGGTAATAAAGCATACTCGCGTCGGGTTGGGCGCCGGTGCGCGTGGTTGCCGTTATCAGCAGTGGCAGCGCCTGTTCAAACTTTTCTGAGAGCACGTAAGCTTGAGCCAATGCGTCAACCGTGTTCGGATCTTCCTGCTTCGCTGCCCGCTGGAGCGAAATCGCTTTCTCTAAATCAGCCGCGGCCTCGGTGTACTGCTTGAGGTTTAGTTCGGCAAAGCCGGCGATTTTCCAGGCCTCAGCGTCATTGGGGTAATTCGCCGCCACATCCTTCGCCTCTTTGGCAGCCGCGGCAAATTGTTTCTGCTGCAAGAACTGATAAGCACGCGAGGTATCTCCCGTTGCATTAGGATTAACCACCGGCTTAACAGGCTGCACGTTTATAAGAGGAGCATTAGGGTTGTTTCTTGCTGTTGGGCTCGGTTTCGGCTCCGGACGTAGCAGCGGCTCCTCGGCGGGTTTGGCGGCGGGTTTGGCCCGGCGCGGCCGGCTCGATTGCGCACTGGCGAAATTCGCAGACAGCGAAATCAAGACGGCGAGCGAAAGGAACAGATGGAAACGTCGATTGATCATAAGGATTCTTCCCGGGAGAGGGTTGTTCCTGAGGCTAACTCAAATGCGTCCAAAGACATGTTTTCCGATGCCGAATGCGCCCCATTAGTTCGCCCGACTCCACTGACTCCAATGTATCCCAACTCGCACGGCCCCGACAAACGTCGGCCTACTGCCAAATTATTGAACGCGGATTTGAGGAGCAATAAGCCCGTGTTGCCGCGATAATCATTGAAATCAATGCAGAAGGCGTCTCGCGCGGACGCCGGCCAGCTTTGTGGATGCTAGAAGTTCCGGGTTTTGGTTCCTAGCATCGAACAAAATAGGTGGACGAAGCGCTCGGCATGTAGCCCTCGTCACAGTGCCCATTGCCAAATCCCATCACGCATTTAGAATTTCTCGCCGGACGGCGAAAAACTTGGTGGTTTCAGGTGGTGCTATAATCCGGGCGCCAACCGGCGCGAGCAGCCGGCGCAAGAAAAATGGCGAATACCACCCCAGAGGAAATCACCGGCATGCTCCTCGATTGGGGTAAAGGCGACAGAGCCGGCGCTCGACCGGGTGATTCCTCTCTTTTATCAGGAACTGCGGCGGCTGGCCCACCGGCAGATGCGCCGCGAGCGCCCCGACGACACTCTCCAGACACTGCTCTCGTCAACGAGGCATACCTTCGACTCGTTGAGTACAAGGGTGTGCGACCGCGCGACCGCGCCCACTTCCTCGCATCGCCGCGCAGGCCATGCGCCGCATCTTGATTGAGCGCGATTGGCACACGGCGAGGATTTGGCGGCACCGGGGAATCAAGAACCGTATAGTGCCGGGTTCGTGAATCGTAAATCGTAATCGTAATCGGGTGACGCCTAGTTATGAGTCCTTCATTCACCAACGTACTCCCGAACCTCGATTCACGATTTACGATTCACGATTTACGATTCACGGTTCACGATTCACGGTACACGATTTCACACCACTTATGACTCCCGAACGATGGCGACAGATCGAGCGCGTCCTCCATGCGGCCCTTGAGCGTGAGCCGGCGAAGCGCGCCGAATTTCTCGACTGCGAGTGCGCCGGTGACTCCGCTCTCCGCGAGGAGGTGGAGTCGTTGCTCGCGTCCTCACAACACTCTGACAGTTCCTCGGGTCAAACGCCTCAAGAGGACGCCACCGTGTTGCTCGAAGGTGCGGATGAGTACGCCTCGATGGTGGGACGCAACGTGGGCCCTTATTCCCTGCGAAAACTGATTGGCTCGGGCGGCATGGGCGAAGTCTATCTCGCCCAGGACGCAAGGCTGGACCGCAAGGTCGCTCTCAAGCTTCTCAGCCCCGGCCTGCTCGGCGATAGTGAACCGCGCACGCGCTTCCTCAGGGAGGCCCGGCTCGCCTCCGCGCTCGACCACCCGAACATCTGCACCATCCACGAAGTAGGTGAGGACAGAGGCCGTCCGTTCATCGCAATGCAGTACATCAAGGGCCAGACCCTGAGACAGATAATTAACGGACGCCCGCTAAAGGTCGACAGCCTGCTCTCGATCAGTCTGCAAGTGGCTGACGCGCTCGCCGCCGCGCACGAAGAGGGCGTCATCCACCGCGACATCAAACCCGGGAATATCATCGTCACACCGCGCGGTCAGGCGAAGGTGCTCGACTTCGGGTTGGCGAAGCTGGTTGAGCGGAACAAGGGGGAGGCAGAGACCCACCTTACCGTGACTGGTGCAGTGATGGGGACGCCTGCGTCCATGTCGCCGGAGCAGGCGCGGGGCGAGCGTGTCGATCATCGCAGCGACATTTTTTCGTTCGGCGTCGTGCTCTACGAGATGGCTACCGGCCAGATTCCCTTCAAAGGGAGGTCTCCCGTCGACATAATCAGCGCGGTGCTCAAAGACCCGCCTACACCCGCCGCGGAGTTGAACAAGGATGTGCCGGCACGATTGTCGTGGGTGATTGATCATGCACTCGAGAAAGAACCAGCCGAGCGTTATCAGTCCATGCGGGAGATGATCGCCGACCTGCGTCAAGTGGTCGCCGAGGCCGGGGGGCTGGATCATCTCTTCAAGTCGTCAGACATGCCTCGCGGGGTTCCCTTTGCACCGCCCCGGAGCCAGTCGCCGATCAGAGTGTTCGGTCGCAAGTTTCCGCGGCGGGCCGTGATTGCTTTTTTGTGTGTAATGGCGTTAGCGGTCGCCGGGTTGGCTTTCGCGATTTACCAGTCGCGGCCCCAGCAGGCACCAACGAGCACACAAAACGAATTAGAACGGCCGCAGGCAGCTACGTCGATCAGATCAATGGCAGTGCTCCCGTTCAAGCCCCTGGTTCCGTCGAGCCGGGACGAATCGCTGGAGATGGGGATGGCGGACACGCTGATCCATAGGTTGAGCAACATCAGGCAACTGACCGTCCGCCCGCTGAGCGCGGTGCGCCAGTATGCGAGGCTGGAGCAGGATGCGGTCGCGGCCGGGAGGGAGCAAAAGGTAGACGCCGTGCTCGACGGAAACATACAGAGGGCCGGAGAGAAGATCAGGGTGACCGTAAGGCTGGTGCGCGTGGCGGACGGGGGCGAGATGTGGTCGGAGCAGTTTGATGAGAATCTCAAAGACATCTTTGCCCTGCAGGACTCAGTCTCTGAAAAGGTGGCAAGGCAGTTGGCAGTCACGCTGACCGTCGAGGAGAGAGAACTGCTGACGAAGCGCCACACGGGGGACGTCGAGGCCTACCGACTTTACATGAGCGCGCGCTACCACCTGAACAGATTGACTGACGATGGGTTCCGGAAAGCACTTGATTACTTCCAAGGAGCATTGGAAAGGGACCCTGACTATGCGCTGGCGCACGCGGGACTAGCCGATGCCTTCAATGCTCTGGGTGGGTTCAACGCGCTTCCGCCGAAGGAAAGCTTCCCGAAGGCGAAGCAGGCGGCGCTCAAAGCTCTGGAACTGGACGAGCATCTGGCAGAAGCTCATATCTCGTTGGCGAACGTTGAGTTCTTTTACTACTGGAACCCGTTGGGCGCCGAGGACAATTTCCAGAGCGCCCTCAAAATCAATCCCAGCTCTTCGGACTCGCACCAGATGTACGGCTTCTACCTGGCCGCCAGGGGTCGGTTCGATGAAGCCCTGGGAGAGATGCAGCGGGCCCAAGAGTTGGAGCCCGTGTCGATCGTGGGAATCACTGGGATGGGGGAGGTGTTCCACCTCGCTCGTCGGCACGATGAGGCGATCGCGGTTTTCCGGAAGGCGCTGGAAATGGATCCCAACTTCGGCTTCGCATATTGGGGACTCGGCCGGGCCTACACCGAGAAGGGCATGTACGACGAGGCCATCGTGGCCTTTCAGAAGGCGATCCCGTTGTCGGGGGACAGCCCAGACGAGCCGGCCGATCTCGCGCGCGCCTACGCCAGGTCAGGAAGGCAAGCCAAAGCTCGCGTGATCATCGCCGACTTGAAGGAGCAATCCAAGAAAAGGTACATCGGTTCGACCACCCTCGCCTCCATTTACGGGGCGTTAGGCGAGAAGGATGAAGCCTTCGTCTGGTTGGAGAAGGCTTACGACGAGCGCGATTCAATTCTAATGCTGCTTAAGGTGGAACCGATGTTTGATGACTTGCGGCCCGATCCAAGGTTCATTGCTCTGCTGAAACGCCTCGGCCTGGATCCGTGAGAAACTTCCTGACCGGTGGAGTAGGCCCCGTTCGGGACTCAAACCCAACTATTAAAAGTTCAGTTTCAAGCCAAATTGAAACTGTCGCGAATCATAGGCTGCAGTCGGTCTGCTGTAGAAGCGCCCCGCGCCATCTCGCTGCCCGAAGGCGTTTACGTCCAGAAAGAAGGGCGACGCGGCGGCTTCGTTGAAACGATTGAACAGGTTGAAGCCTTCGGCGATCAGGTCCAGCCTGACGCGTTCGCCAAAGCGAATTCCGCGCATGACCCGCAAATCGACCGAGGCGTAACCATGTGTAATGCCGCGATTGCGTCCGAGGCTCCCCGCTGTAAAAGGCGTCGTGGGCACGAACAGCATGCCGCTGTCTGTGACGCTGGGCCGATCATTCGAGCTTTGAAGATCACCGCTCGAGTCACTACCCGTCAGGATGTTGAAGGGACGTCCTGAAGAGATTTCGATGATCGGCGCGATGGTAAAATCTGAGAGGAAACGATGAGCCGCGCTCGACGAACCGCGCCAGTCGGTTGGTGAGCTTAATGCTCCGCTGAAGACAAAACGATGCCGCTGATCAAAGAGGGAATCCGCGCGCTCGGCGCGGAAGTTGCGGTTGTCCTGCGGCTTGAGGAGAGTTTGCAGGTCGGATGAGTCGTCAATTGAATGCGACCAGGTGTAAGAGGCCAGGAATTGAAAGTTGTTTGAGAAGCGTCGCTTCAATTCCAGGTTCATCGCATTGTAGCTTGAGTTGCCATCCGAAAGTTGCGCGCTCACATCACCGAACGGAGTGATCGGACCGGGAGTCCGCAGGGAGTTCGCCGCCACTAACGCTGCGTCGAACGCGGCCTTGTTCACCATGCCGTTGGTAATTGCGTTGACAAAGAAATAGTTAGGCGAGTTCGGGCGAAAGAAGTTTGCGGCAATCGGGCTGACGACGCCCTGGCCCAAAGCGTTACGCCCTACGAGGCCGGGAATAATCACCGTATATCCTGGAGGACACGTAGTAGGGGTGCAAACGGTCGGCAAACTAAAGAACTGTGCCTCGGCGTTGCTCGCGGGATTTCGCCCGGCGAAGCGGCGAAAGTTTTCGATTAACAGAGCCGGTTGCGGCGAATTCACGTCCTGCGGGTGCGGGAGATGATGAGCACCGACAAAAATGTAGCCGGCCGAAAAAGACATGTTCTTCGTTAACTGGCGCTCAATTGTCAGGTTGGCTTGGTTGGCGTAGGCATATTCGAAATCCTTACCTACGGCGAGCGTGAACGGAAACAGAGGTCCAAAGCCGACAAAAGTTTGGTCGTTGAAGCGCACTCTTCCCGGCAAATACTCCGCTGACCGTGCGACGCCTGGCGTAGTAAATCCAGCCGGCAAGGCAGCACAGAGTGCATTGGTTGTGGCCGCTGAGCAGACCGTCCCTTGAAATATCTGCAGCAGATTCAGGAGCTCGTTCGGTGCGGGATTACCTGGCAAAACGTTAAAGTACTGCTGTTGCTGGGCGGCGTCAGCGATGTCTGAGTTGAAGGCCACTGCCAGGAGCGGGTGGTCGTAAAAGAGTCCGTACGCCGCGCGCAGAACGGTCTTGCCATTGTTATTAATGTCCCAGGCGACGCCTATTCGCGGTGCGAAGTTGTTCTTATCGCGCGGAAATCCTTGTTGGACACCCACAGCGTCTTGCGCGGTTAGCAAGTCGCCGGGAGAGAGGGCAATGCCCGTCAGTGGATCAGTGAAAGCAATTGGCGGAATCGTATCCGTCAACTCGATGTCATAACGCAGACCGTAATTGAGAGTGAGGTTCGGACGCACCTTCCACGAATCCTGTGCGAAGAAAGCGAGCGGACGATTCTTGATGCTGCTGTTCGGGTCGCCGAAGCCTTGAATAAACGCGCTGGGGAAGCCCAAACCATAGGACTGCACCGGCGTTATGGCAGGCGCGGTCGCTGGTAGACCGGTGATGAACCTGGCCAGCGTACTTTGCGCAACTCCACCGAAGTTTACCAGTCCGGGGAAGTTCAGCTCAAAGAGCGCGTCGATGTCGATAAAGTTAATATCGCCCCCGAATTTGAACGTGTGATTACCATGAACGTAGTTCAGGTTATCCGCAAATTGATATCGCTTCTCTGTGCGATCGACCGGAGAGAACGGATTCGAACCCATAAAGGCCGAGCCGATAACCTGAATGGCCGTGCCGGGTATTTGCGAGTCGAAAGTTGCTTTGCGGCGCCCGAAGTTGAACTTTGCCTCATTAAACATACTGTTCGAAATCGACGAGGCCAGAGAAGCTGCGAACGAGATGTCGCGCAAAGTTTGAATACCTGTCCGCGAGAAATCATTTTGTCCAAGCGTTTGGTTCTGGGATTCGTCCTGAATACCAGTCAGGTCGCTCGGATTGTAGCCGAAGCGCATCGTCATGTTGTGATTACTATTAAATCGATGATCGCCGCGCAACGAGAAGAAGGTCGTCGCCTCAGAGATGGGGAAGATACGCGCCAGGCTATTTAGCGGTCGAAATGCGATGGGTTGGCCTGCCTCATTCACCGTCACGAAGTTTGGCAGGATCCCGTTGTTGGCAAGAGATGGAATGGGTGCGCCGGTAATGAAGAACCGGCCGCCGATTATTTGACCCGCCGGAATTGCCCCGCCCGGACTGCGCAGCGGGCTAACCCCGTTTAGACCCAACTGTCCGCCGGATGAAGCAAAGGTGGCATAGGTAATTGCAGTGCCAACAACCTGGCCGCGCACTACCGGGTCGACGATTGTTGCGGCCCTCGCGAGTTCACCCTGAATGAATGTGGCCTGCGCGGGGGTAAGATTCGTGTACACATTTGTGAACGGCAGAAATGGCGCTCCAATCGTGACGCTGCCGTTCAAGCCTGCCGCCACATCGCTAGTAAAGAATCCCGATTCTTGACGCCGCCGCTGTTCAAAGCTGGCAAAAAAGAAGGTGCGGTCCTTTACGATTGGGCCACCGAAGGTCGCCCCGTACTGCACCCGCGTAAACGGTGGCTTCTTGTTCGGGTCGTTGTCGATGATCGGCGCAAAGGCGTTGCGCGCTTGAATTGTCTTGTGACGCAGGAAGCCGAAGACGTTGCCGTGAAAATCATTCGTGCCGCTCTTCGTCACCACGTTGACAATGCCACCCGTAGCGCGGCCAAACTCGGGCGCGTAAGAATTAGTTGCTACTTGATATTCCTGCACCGCTTCCTGGCTCACGGTTGAGCGTGCAGCATTAATTGAATTGTCCGTGTAATCAGCGCCGTCCACCTGCACCAGCGTTGAGCGACCGCGCTGCCCGCCTATATTTAAACCCGATGTCGGCGCTGGGCCAATAGGACGACCGTTGTCGCGGCCCACCGTGGAGAGGGTCAGTGCGAATCCGGTAGCGCTGCGTTCGTTTATGGGCAGCTCATTAATACGTTTCTGATCGATCGTGTTTGAGACCGTAGTGTTCGTTGGCTCGACCAAGGCCACTTCTGCGGCAGAGATATCGACCGTAGCGTCAACCGAGCCGACTGTCAGCGGGATATCGAGATCCGCGCGCTGGCCCACCGTCAACGTTACACTCGGAATTCTTCCCCTGGAAAAGCCATCCGCCTCCACCGTTACCTCATAATCTCCCGGTGGCAAATTAGTGATCTGATAGTAGCCTTCGTCGTTGGTGATCGCAGCGCGAGTGAAGTTGGTCGCGATGTTGCGCGCCTTGACAGCGGCGTTGACGACCGCAGCTCCGGTCGGATCCCGTACCACCCCGTTCAAGTCGGCGGCATTCGATTGTGTCTGACCGAGAGCCATACTTGTGGACAGAATTGTCGCTACAAACAGCAAACTAACCCGAATCGAGACGGTGAACCACCGGGAGCACGCAAACATCATCCTTGTTCTCCTTAGCTAACTCGAAGGCCGGACACCCGCGCAGGTATCCGGTGTGTGGAATACGCTGGCACTGGCAATAGACGAGCGATGACCTGTCAGGTTGTGGAATAAGACGTTGAACTCTAATTGGTCACGGCGTGTCTGGGGAGTGATTGGGCCACCGTACTTCAGCCGCGCTCCTTGAGAATGCCGACAGGAGCACTCCAAACTTTGAACGCTTAGTCCTTTTACCCCAAAAGTTGGCTTGTGGCAAGACATATTCAACACGCTAACTCGTAGAACGTGAAGAATTAAGCCTCCGTAGCGCAGCCTGATCAGCGTACGCCCGCAGGTCGTGTCTCGAGGTTTTGCGAAGGCCGCGTAATGCGCGCAACTTTCCGTCGCAGCCGCATGCTGGTACCGAAGAAAAGGATCGCAGCTTCCGCCAGGGAGGGTACAAATGCCGCTCGGCGTAGCAGACTACAGATGCGCAAACGCGAGTCGAATTTTTTCCCATACCCCATTCGATACTCGTGAGCCAGCGGCGCAAATGAGGCGTTCCGCCTCATTTGTTCGAGTTGGTTGGTGATTGTCCAGGCCGCGAGCTCGCCGCTTTCCAGAGCTATCAGCATGCCACTTCCTGAAAAAGGATCTATGAAGGCGGCAGCATCACCAATTGTAAGAAGCCCTTCGGCCGGAATAAGAGCTTGACGTCCAAAACTCTCCAGCGAAACGCTCAACCATTCCGAGCGCGCCTGAGCATGCGCCAGCGTGTAGGCCGCCCGAGGATTCCGGAAGACGCTCTCTCGGATTACTGCTTCAGGGTCTGAACCACAGCGGCGAACATCTTTGGCGGAAGCTATGAAGCAGAAATTACTCGCGCCGCCTTCAACACTGCTCAAGCCGCCATATCCTCCCGGATAAAAGTAGATCTCACACGCTCCCTCAGCCACTTGTGTGTTCTCCAGATGGGCCTTAAAAGCAACCAGACGGTAACGGTTTCTGGATTCCGGTTTCCGTCGACCGTGGAGTTTTCGTGCGAGGGCGCGTGTTCGACCAGTCGCGTCGATGGTAACTAACGCATAGTGGTCCTCTATCTCGCTTCCGCATTTCAGCCGCAGCCCACGCACGCGTCCACCATCGAGTATCAACTCGGAAGCACGCGTCTCCTCGAGCACCAGGGCGCCGGCGCTTTTGGCTCGTTCGAGAAGCTTCTGGTCCATCTCGGCGCGACTCAGACCCAGGGCCCGTACGTTCGCGCCAAACCATTCGCTGGGAACCTTAACGCTGCGCCCCTTTCGCGAATAGAAGACCGTTTCCGTAAGCGTCGCGGCGCCGGTTGATATCATCTGGTCAGCGACTCGGAGGCGCTCGAAATGCCTCAGGCACTCCGGCGAAATGAATTCACCGCATAGCTTTGCTCGGGGAAAGCGTGTTTGCTCGACGAGCAAAACGCGCACACCTTGCGTGGCTAGATGAATCGCGGCACTCGTTCCGGCAGGGCCGGCCCCGGCAATAGCGACGTCGTAAGTGTCTCGCGACTTGGTCATTGAGCTACACCAACATTCTCAGCGTGATCCATGTGTTCGGCAGGGGCGTTAGCGGGTGGTCGTTTCTTTCCCGGCGGGCGCCGCGTGGATCAATCCAGTTGGCCCGTGCGCTGAGGACCAGTCGATAAGGAAATCTGCGCTCGATGCGAATGTCGTCCAGGCCGGCTTGGGATGCCAGAGTGATCAACTCCTGCGGTTTAAAGCTTCGCAGGATCGAAAGTGCGCCATCCTCCCTTACCAGGCGATTGTGCAGGAACAGCCGACCCACCGTTCGGTAGAAGTAGTAAGCAATTGGATGCCGATGAAGATCGATTATGAAAATCCGTCTGCGCGCGACGCGATTCAGCTCCTGAAGCGCCAGCATAACTTCACGGTCGTCAAGGTGATGAGTGAACAACGAACATATTGAGTAATCAAACGAACCGTTCGCGAACGGAAGCCGGAGGGCATCGCCGCGGATGGAGACGATCTCGCCCCAGCCGCTCGACTCCTCGAGCACCGCCTTGGCTGAGCGCGCGTTTATTTCCAAGGCTGTGAAACTGCCGGTTCGTTTTTTCCTTCTGGTCCAGCCTGCCACCCCGCGCAAGAGCTCGCCCGAGCCCGCCGCTACGTCGAGCACGGAGAAATTGCGCAGATTGGCTTGCTCAATGTCTGCCAGCAGTGAAAGCCGCAAGGCCCGCGCGTCGCCTAACCATTGATTAACGCGTTGCAGCTCAACGATGCAGCCTTCGTATTCATCGGGAGTGTAATCACCTATGTCGAGATGCTCGAGATCTTTGCTGCGCTCCCGGAATCTGGCAAACATAATTAGTTACAGCCATGCTAGCTATAGCTAGCCAAGGTCGTCGGGAAAAGCATCTGTGCCTTCTCATTCACACCGTGCTTCAGCCCGGTTATCCGGGAGCAATGGAAACGAGTGATCCGTTTTAACGGTTTGCTTCGCGGCGGATGCGCTTTCTTGCGAGAACACTTTTCTGCTGAAGTTCATTAAGAGCCGGCAACTCAACATCCCTTGTGGCTTCTTGAGCACCGCCAAGAAAAACCGTTGAAACGGTTTCTCGACTCGGTTTGGCCGCTTGTATCACCGGGCTAAAGCCGCGGTGTGAATAACAGGTCAAGCTCTTTCCCCGATAGACCCCTCGACAGAATCGAGATGAGCGATCACTGCTCGTCACCATTTACGATTTACTATTTACGATTTACGTCTTCTCAATCACCAGCACGCTGTTCTTCGATCCAAAGCCGATGCAGTTGCAGAGTGCTACTTCCACGTTCCCTGCCCGCGCCTGATTAGGCACGTAATCGAGATCGCAATCGGGGTCAGCCTCGTCCAGGTTTATCGTAGGGGGAATCATCTGCTCGTGCATGGCACACAACGCTGCGGCTAAACCTGCAGCGCCGCTGGCGCCCTGTGGATGCCCGACTTGCGACTTCGTCGCTGACATCGGAATCCGCGAGGCGTAGCCGTCAAAAGCCAATTTAAGCGCGCTGGTCTCTATCCGATCATTTAGTAAGGTGGATGTGCCGTGGAGATTTACGTAGTCGACATCTTGAGCCTTGCGTCCCGCATCTTCCAAAGCGAGCCGCATCGCGCGCGCGGGCTCGTCCCCGCCTTCTTCCAGGCGAACTCGATGATAGGCGTCACAGGTCGCACCGTATCCCGTAATTTCGGCATAAATTTTGGCGTTGCGCTGTCTCGCATGTTCGAACTCTTCCAGAATATAGAGCCACGCGCCCTCGCCTAAAACGATCCCGGATCGGTTTTTTGAAAACGGACGGGAAGCACGATGCGGCTCGTCGTTCCAATCGCTGGTCAACACCGTCATCAGGTTGAACGCGGCCAGTATGCCGGGTGCGAGGGGCGCATCAACGCCGCCGGAGATCATTACATCTTGCCGGCCGAGAGCGATGTGTTCTGCCGCGTAGGCGAGAGCATCAGTCGAGCTAGTGCAACCTGTCGAAACAATGTGCGAAAGGCCGCGCAAGCCAAAGGCCATCGACAGCTCACTGGAAAGACCCCCGTGTGTGGATGAGGGAATCGTGTAAACGCTGGCCTTGTAGGTTGGTCCGACGTACCAATATGAGTATTGCTGCTCCGTAAACGCCAACCCGCCTCCGCCTGTACCCAGCACGACTCCGATCGTCCTGCGTTGGTCCAGCGTCATTTCGGCGGGAAAAAGATTGGCGTCTTCGAGAGCTTCCCTGGCCGCTGCGAGTGCGAGAGGTACGGTTCGCGGAACATGTTTTCGATCCCTGGGGTTGAGTTGAGCTTCCCAATCAAAGTCGCGAACTTCAGCAGCGATCTTCACCGGTGAATTGGAAACATCGAAGGCTTCAATTCTGCGGCTGCCACTCTCGCCCTTGATCAGTGCAGCCCAGAAAGCCTTGCGTCCGATCCCAATCGGGGTCACGCACCCCATACCCGTGATCACCACTCGCCGAGGTCGCTGAAAGCGGCTCAACATTTTCGGATCCCTTACCTCTTCAAGACCGGCGTTTCGTTTCGATGGGGAATGGTCACAGCATATCACTGGCTGCGAACAAACCACGAAACCACAGTGTGGACAAGATTTCACATTTGCGATTAGCGAAGATTCTGAGCGTTCGCATTTGTGCATTATTGACATGCTGTATAGCCTCGCTATACGCTGGGCGTGGTGATCAAAAGCTTCCGGCATAAAGGCATCGAGCAGTTCTTTAGAGACGGATCGAAAGCCGGTATCCAGCCGAAACACGCTGAGAAGCTACGCAAGCAGCTTTTTGCACTCGACAATGCAAGGCGAGCGGAAGATCTGAGAGCTCCCAGTTGGAGATTACATCGGTTGCGAGGTGATCTAGCAGAGCATTGGTCGGTAGATGTGAGTGGTAATTGGCGCCTGACATTTGCCTTTGAAGACGACGATGCCGTTCTGGTGGACTAATCAGGATTATCACTGAGGTATTTGATGCGTATGTTCAATCCACCCCACCCCGGTACTGTACTGAGGGATTATTTGGGCAGCGTGCCGGTTACGGCCGCCGCCAGCCATTTAGGAATCACCCGCGTCGCCCTTTCGCGCATCCTGAACGGAAAGGCTGGAATCTCGGCTGAGATGGCATTGCGCCTCTCTGATGCCCTCGGTACGACTCCAGAGCTGTGGACCGGCATGCAAGCCCAGTATGACTTGCGGCAGGCGTCAAAAAAGCGTCGTCGAAAAATAGCACGTCTGGCAGCGTAGCAGGGCACCTGAGCTTCCCGCCACGATTGGATTCTGCGAGCAATTTATCGGCTCCCACTCTGCCATCGGAATCTGTACCATAACACGATGAGGAGTGATGCCGACTTCATGAAGAATCGGAACACCGATATTGTGGCGCCCTCGTCTGTGATGGCAAGCAAAGAGGCCAGGCCGAGTGGGGCTTGGCACAAGTAATAAGTTGGTAAACAAGCCTGTGGTAGAATCCCTGTATGAGATGTTTCCCTACGAGGATCAGCAAGCGTGACCGTCGGTGAAGTGCGTTGGGTCCGAAGCTTCCAACACGCGGCGGCCGCGCCCATTTAGTAACGGGCCACAGATTTGATCTGCATGCCAAGGCACAGGAGGGTTTTAATGACCACCTCACTACGCTGGACATCGGCTGATCTTGAGGCGCTGCCGGACAATGGCAAGCGCTACGAGATCATCGATGGAGAACTCTACATGTCGAAACAACCTCACTGGCATCATCAGCGCGTTTCTTTTCAGATAGCGGCACAGATCGAAGCGTGGAATAGCCGGACCGGAGCCGGCCAGGTTAATCTCGCTCCGGGCGTGATCTTCGCTGACGATGAGGATGTCGCACCGGATGTGGTGTGGATCAGCAGCGACCGGCTTGCCACGGCGCTGCAGCCGGACGGAAAACTCCACGCGGCGCCTGAACTGGTGATCGAGGTTCTCTTGCCGGGCAGTATTAACGAGCGGCGCGACCGTGAGGCCAAGCTCAAGCTCTACTCGCGCCGTGGCGTGTATGAATACTGGATCATCGATTGGCGCGCACGGAAGATCGAAGTCTACCGGCGCGAGGGGTTGGTATTACAGCTCACGGGTACGCTCTATCAGTTGGACACTTTGGAATCGCCGCTCCTGCCGAGTTTTACATGTTCGGTCGCGACAATATTTGAAAATATAGTTTGACCGTCCCTTGTCGAAGCAGGCTGAGAAATCAGCCGCTGTTGGATGAAGTAAGCTTCGAATCAACTCAAGTTGTGTGATGCGAAGGGCAAAGTGTTCTGATTACTTCAAGTGTGGATACAGGGGAGATCCAAGGCGACCAGCCGCCGCTCGACCTCACTCAAAAGAAGAGTTCGGGAGAGACGTGAAACCGGTCGCTCAAGCGCTTGGTGCTCTTTGTTCAACTCTCGCTTGCCGCTCAGGACTTCTGAGATGATGCTTGGCGTCCCGAACACGCGTGAAAACTGCTATTTGTCAAAAGAACTTGACAGGACACCAGTCCCTGCATAGAAAAGGCCGGACGTCCTTCGACGTCCAGCCTTTTTCCGAGCGAGTTCTTTGGTCGTGTTCCCTCTAAACCGATTAGACGGCTTCAACCTGGGTGCCACACTCGTTGCAGAACTTCGTTCCCGGGTTTAGTTCTGCCTGACACTTAGAGCACTTCAGCTTTTCCTGTTTAGCTCCGCATTCAGCGCAAAACTTCGCGCCGGGCTGGAGCTTCGCATTACATTTCACGCATGTTGCAGTTTGTGCTCCAGCTTCGAGTTTTGCGCCACACTCATTGCAGAACTTGACCGACGCCGAGTTCGAAGCACCGCATTTCGTGCAAGTAACCCTCGGTGCGTCCTGGCTATCAGCCTTCTTCGGGTTCATCGCATCCGTCATGGCTCCGGCCATCGCATTTCCAATGGCGAACCCTGCTCCCAGTCCGGCCCCCGTGGCAGCTCCGCCGCCAGAAGTGTTCTGAGCCGCATCCCGCATCGCGTCGGCCGCCTGAAACTGAGCATACTTACCCACATCTCCGATAACACCCATTGAAGTTCGCTTGTCCATCGCCGCCTCAACTTCGGCCGGAAGCGAGATGTTCTCAATCACAAACTTCGACAACCCCAGTCCAAATGTTTTGAACTCCTCGCTCAGCTTCGAGCGGGTGAACTTTGACAGCTCGTCATAGTTGGAGGCCAGATCCAGGGCCGCAATCTTCGACTCACCCAGAGCGTCGCTGAAGCCGCTAACTAAAGTGCGCTTCAGCTGTCCCTGGATGTCTTCAGTCACAAAGTGGGCATTGGTTCCGGCGACCTCCTTAATAAAAGCGCTTGGATCCTCAACCCGGATTGAGTAGATGCCAAAAGCTCGCAAACGGACCATGCCGAAGTCCGTGTCCCGCATCATCACCGGATTCGGAGTTCCCCATTTCAGATCGGTGAACTGTTTGGTGTTTACAAAATAGACTTCTGCCTTGAAGGGTGAATTGAAACCGTATTTCCAGGCACCGAGTTTGGTGAGGATAGGCGTGTTGCCGCCGTCAATGGTGTAAAGACCGGGCGGAAAAACGTCGGCAATCTGTCCCTGAAAAACGAAAACCGCCGTTTGCGATTCGCGCACTGTGAGTTGCGCCCCGTTCTTGATCTCCTGGCCCTGGACGGGAAACCGGTAAAGTAACGTATTCCCAGAATCGTCCAGCCATTCAATTACCTCAATGAACTGCGAGCGGATGGCGTCAAGAATTCCCATCGGTGTTATCTCTCCTTTGAGCGGCAGTAGGTTTTCGCCGCGCGTTGATATACGGGTTATGGCCTCACGATGTTCAGGCGACCGCTAGCCCTGGAGCCAATATTGCACAAAGCAGGCGGCGAGAAAAGAGCGTTGAGTGATTTCATGAATATTCGTGTCCTGATGACTCTGGTATAACATTGCCAGTCACGCGACGGCGGAAGTAGGCAAAGCCTACTAGCCCAATTAATCCCCCGATGACGTCGATGCCACTGTCATAAAGAGAACCTGTGCGCGAGGGCACAAAGCTCTGATGGTACTCATCCAGTAACGCATAAGGCACGATTAGCAGTAGGCCGGCGAGAAACCACTTTTGCCGCAGAAACTCGCGCGAAGAACCGCTAAAGGCTCGTGCCGCCAGCCAGCCCAGGACGGCATACTCGGCGATGTGTGCTGCTTTTCGCACCAGGAAATGCGCCAGCCTGATGGTTTCCTCAGTGATGTTAGGAAATAACCAGAGCAATAGGGGTCGAACCACTCTGGAGGTGTTGATGGCGGAGAACTCATTCGACGATGCGAAAGAGATGAGGGCCATCCAGATGATCAGGGGAGCGTAGCGCCAGGTCCGTTCTCGCGTTGATAGGGTCTCCATTTCGACTCTCAGCGCACTTGCGAACCAAAGTGCTCAGAAATAATGGGAACCGCCTTTATTGCGCTGCTGCGCCGGAAACGACTTCTATGATCTCGTTAGTAATGGCCGCCTGTCGTACGCGGTTCATGTTTAGCGTGAGCGAATCAATTAGTTCGCTGGCATTCTTCGAGGCGGAATCCATGGCGGTCATTCGAGCGCCTTGCTCGGAAGCCACAGATTCCAGCAGTGCGCGAAAGACTTGCGTCTCTACCAGACGTGGAAGCAACCGGCTAAAAATCTCGGCGGGCGGTTGCTCGTAAATGTAATCGACGAGTGTGAGAACTTGACCGGGGGCGGCAGGCTCCTCAGCGTTCGAACCCGCACGCGACACGGGTAACAACTGCTCTACAACCACGCGTTGCTGAATCACTGATCTGAATTCATTGTAGATGATGAAAGCCTTGTCAATCTCCTGGTCTTCCGTAAAGCGTTTGATCACGTCGCGAGCCACGTCTAATGCTTCAGAAAAATCGACCCTGCCTTTGCCGGTAAGCCCGATGTATTCGCCTGCCAGCATCGAATCTCGACGACGAAAAAAATCTCTACCCTTGCGACCCACCGCCAGGACTTCAACCCGCTTCCCGGAATGCTCGCGAATGAAAGCTGTGGCCGCTTTGATGAGATTTGTATTGAACGCGCCGCACAATCCTTTGTCCGCGGTGATCAACACCACCAGGTA
>JALZJF010000256.1 GCA_030859905.1 Acidobacteriota bacterium | reverse complement strand
TGCCTCAATCTCCCGCAGGTCCTGGCGGACGCGGGTATGGCCATAAGCGCTAACATAGTAAACACTAACAAAAGACCAAGTGCCTTTTTCATAGTTCTTCTTCCCTTTCAATCAAGTTTCGCGGGAGACAGTATCTGGGAGATCGAGGGGGCTGGGTGATTATTCTAATCTTAAGCCTATGTCTTGTCGAGCAGCATGGCCGACGCTGGTCTGGTTTGGTCGCTGGTGTCCTAATTGAGAGCCGAGCTTGGCGAAGACAATCAATCCACGAAATACACCAGAACACGAAACACTTTTGTTGGTGATATTTCGTTGTATTTCGTGGATCGTTTCTTGAGTTCCCTGCCTCTCGGACAACGTAAAAAATTAGGCGCCATCGGTTCTGGTTCTGGTGGTTCTGGTCGCCTTAGTTGCGCCTCAAAGCAACAGGCCTTATTATCTCCCAACGCGACGCCGGAGTGGCGAAATTGGTATACGCACCAGACTCAAAATCTGGCGAGGTCAAACTCATGTCGGTTCGAGTCCGACCTCCGGCACCAACCTCCTTTTCACTGTCAATGAACGAAATAAACCGCAACACTGCGTATTTTCTGTTCAGTCTCTCGCCGGCATTTACTAAAGCTTCCCAACGCGCTTCATTGCGACAGAGAAATGAAAAGAGATCCTGACGGAATGATAAGTAATAAACCGAAACACGTCGCTGCTAGCATCTTTAGACCGTTCGTTTCGTTTTTGCTATTAACACCCTACGCTCTCATAGCGCAGACACCACCGAAAATACCCTCACCGCAACAGCCGATGGGCGGCGCTTCAACTGGCGCGCCGGTCACCTACACATCGAAGCGGACAGTGGGGATTACCGATCCCCAGGCCCCGGTAACTTTCGAAGACGTAACCGGCAAGACTGCGCTGTCAAACTTCAAGCACCTTTCAGGTAGGGCGAACAAGGATTACATCTTTGAGACACCATCGGGAGGGGTGGCCATATTCGATTACGACGGCGACGGGCTGCCGGACGTTTACCTGCTAAATGGATCCACTGTCGCAGCCATGCAGGGAAAAAAGAAAGCGCCGCGAGCGGCGCTCTACCGCAATCTCGGTAGTTGGAAGTTTGAAGATGTCACCGATAAAGCAGGGGTCGCGAATGAGCGATGGGGGTTTGGAGTTGCTGTCGGCGATTACGATAACGACAGACGCCCCGACATGTATGTGAGCAACTTCGGGGTGTCGCGTCTCTATCACAACAACGGGGATGGCACATTCACGGACGTGGCGGAAAAACTCGGTGTGGCGCGCAGGGGCTGGAGTACTGGACCTACCTGGGGTGATTACGACGCAGACGGACGTCTCGACTTATTCGTCCCCGGATATGTTCAGATCGATCTCGACAACCTTCCGGCCAATCCCACCGACGCCGCTAAGCCCGGGGCAGCCGGACAAAACTTCTGCCAGTTTCGCGGGGTGCCGGTGATGTGTGGTCCGCGCGGGCTGCCAGGAGAGGGCGACACGCTCTATCGCCAAAAGTCTGACGGCAGCTTCGAAGACGTGAGCGTAAAAGCGGGTGTGCATGACCCGCAGAAGTATTACGGCTTCACCGCCGCTTTCGTACACGTTAATGAAGACAAGCTACTCGATTTGATTGTCGTTAACGATTCGACTCCAAACCAACTCTACTTAAATAAAGGAGATGGAACATTCGAAGAGGTTGGTTACCCTTCCGGTGTGGCTCTGAACGAAAATGGCCGCGAACAGGCGGGAATGGGTCTGGCCGTAGGCGACTACGACAATGACGGCCGTGTTGATTTCCATATCACAAACTTTTCTGACGATTCCAATGTGCTCTATCACAACGACGGTGAAGGCAATTTCACTGATGTGACATTTCAGGCCGGTTTGGGCGAACCGACTATCCCGTTTCTCGGCTGGGGAACAAGCTTTATCGATTTTGATAACGATGGCTGGTTGGATCTTTTCGTGGTGAATGGACACGTCTATCCGGCCGTGGATGCGCATCAGTGGGGAACGAGCTGGGCTCAACAGCCTTTGCTCTTCCGTAATTTAAAGAACGGAAAATTCGAACGCGTCGGTGCCGCACCGGGCAGCGGCCTTTCCATGGCTTGGCCTGGTCGCGGTCTGGCAGTCGGCGATTTGGATGGCGACGGCCGGCTCGATCTAGTGATCAATAACATAGATACAAAGCCGGCGATTCTGCGGAACGTGGTAGCTTCGCCAGGAAATTGGCTTGATCTGCGTCTGGTGGGTGATGTTTCAAAGAAGAGCCCGAAAGATGCCATTGGGAGCATTGCTTACTTAACCACTGGCAATTTGCGGCAAAGAACGGACGTAGTTAGCGGCGCGGTTTACTGCTCACAAAACGACATGACGTTACATTTTGGTTTGGGCGCCGCCACGAAGATAGACAAGCTGGAGATCCAGTGGTCGAACGGCACGATGGAAACCTTCAGCATTCCTGCGGTAAACAAGACCTACACGATCGTTCAGGGCAGGAGCGCGGAAAAGTAAGGCGCGCTCACTCGGTGAGGCCGGGTTTTCACCCCGTTAGGGTCAGATGTCTATAGCCACGGAACCGCGACCACCCTGCGGCTCCGTTCGGAGAAGCGGAAATATCTTGAAGCTTACCGTCTACTTCCGATCCGCTTCTCCGAACGGAGTTGGTGACGAGTTGCGTTCGAATCTATAAACATCTAACTCCTCCGGAGTAAAACCCTGGCAATCGATAACAAATTTCGAACGCCGATGGCGTAAAAGCAGAACATGGACTTTCCCAGAGCGAGCGGCATCCTACTGCACCCGACATCGTTGCCCGGTCCGTTTGGCATTGGCGACCTTGGTCCGCAGGCCTACGCCTTCGCGGATTTTCTGATCGCCAGCGGGCAGAGCCTTTGGCAAATGCTGCCTCTTGGACCAACGGGTTATGGAGACTCGCCGTATGCTTGTTACTCGGCTTTTGCGGGCAACACGCTCCTGATAAGTCCGGAAAAACTGGTCGCAGACAAGCTCCTGTTTCAAGAAGATTTGACGCTAACAGCAACCGGCCCAGAGGAACACGTTGATTTCGAAGCCGTTCATGAGTTCAAGGATTCGATTCTGCGCAAGGCGTTTGCTCGTTTTACCCACAACCCTGATTCAAGCCTTCGTACCGCCTTTGCCGAATTTCGCCGTCGCAACGTCTCGTGGCTCGACGACTATGCGCTGTTTAGATCTCTCAAAGATGCTCATGGTGGGGTGGCCTGGAATGAATGGGACGCCGCATATGTTCGCCGCGAACCGTTAGCACTTGCGAGCGCAGCCGAGAGGCTTAGCGAAGAGATTGAAGCCCAGAAGTTCTACCAGTTTCTTTTCTTCAGACAGTGGTTTGCTCTTAAGGCCTGCTGCAACGAACGTGGAATTAAGTTTGTGGGCGACATTCCCATTTTCGTGGCCCATGACTCGGCAGATGTCTGGACCAACCCAGACCAGTTCAAGTTAAACCAGAACGGAACTCCGATTGTGGTGGCCGGCGTTCCTCCTGATTACTTCAGCGCCACAGGACAGCTTTGGGGCAATCCCTTGTACAACTGGAAGCGCATGCTCGACGATGGATTCAAGTGGTGGATCAAGCGAGTGGAGTCGACCTTGAAGGTTGTCGACATCGTGCGGGTAGATCACTTTCGTGGTTTCGCCGCCTGTTGGGAGATTCCTGGAGGCGATAAGACGGCGGAGCGTGGGCGCTGGATGGAAGCCCCCGGCGAAGAAATATTCACGGCAATTCGAGCGGCACTGGGCGAGCTGCCGATTATCGCCGAGGACCTGGGCGTGATCACTTCAGAGGTCGTTGCCCTGCGGGACGGATTTGGTTTTCCCGGAATGCGCATTCTGCAGTTTGCTTTTAGTGGCGACGCGCAGAACAGCAATCTGCCCCATAACTACGAGCGCAATGTTGTGGCCTACACCGGCACTCACGATAACGATACCACGGTTGGTTGGTTTAAAAGTGTGCCTGGCGAGGGCTCGACCAGAACGGCTGAACAGATTGAGCGGGAGCGAACTTTTTGCTTGAACTATTTGAATACCACGGGCCAGGAGATCCACTGGGACTTCATTCGCGGAGTGTTGGCATCGGTGGCAAACACGGCTGTGGTTCCCTTGCAGGATTTGCTGGGACTGGGAACAGAAGCGCGCATGAATCTTCCTAACAGCACCGAAGGCAACTGGTCCTGGCGCTTTAAGACTAACGCACTGACGGCTGATATCGCGGATCGGCTTAGAGAAATGACGACGCTTTACGGACGGGTAATAGCAACTGAGGGGATCAGAAAGATCACGATCCACTAAAACACACGAACACACGAAGTTCTTAGTGCCATTTCGGTCATCAGCTACGCCCTCGCGTGGTCCATGGCGCAATTTATTCGTCTCGCTATCAATCTGCGAATTGGACATAATAACGATACTCCAGCAGTAGTCGCAGCGATATGCGAAAAGGCCAGGGGCCAGATAATGTTTTCTTACAATAAATCAGCTTCAAAATCCGATCTCATTTTCGCTGCTGATATAGGAGGCACGCACCTTCGCGCTGCTATCGTGGGGCGCGATGGCCAGATTCATTACCGCCTCAAACAACCAACACCTCAGGCAGAAAAGCCGGATGGGATTGTGCATGCCATTGTTGACGCTGCTCATGAAGGCGAGCGACACACTGCTGGGAGAGGTGTACAGATTTCCGCGGTCTCAATCGCTGTTCCGGGAACGGTTAACTTTGAGGACGGCGTGGTGATCAAAGCGCCAAACGTACCTTGTCTTGATGGCTTTGGACTTACCGCGGCACTGGAGAGCGAACTTAAGTGGCCGACAATTCTTGAGAACGATGCGAATGCTGCCGCTATAGGTGAGATGTGGCAGGGTGCAGGGCGAGGATATAACAGCCTCGTGTGCGTAACCCTGGGCACCGGCGTCGGCGGTGGGATTATTCTCGATGGAAAACTGTGGCGCGGCGCGGACGGTTCGGCAGGGGAAATAGGACACTTGGGAGTTGATCCTTTTGGCGGGGTCCCTTGCGCGTGCGGCAGCCACGGCTGCTTGGAAGTCTACGCCTCGGCCACGGCAATTGTACGAATGACGGGCGAAGCGCGGCCCCGCTATCCAGACTCGATACTTCACGCGAGCGAAGGTCTTACTTCGGAAACGGTCTACCATGCTGGTTTGAAAGGCGATGAGCTTGCTCTCGAAGCCTTTAGACGAATGGGAGTGTATCTGGGGATCGGCCTTGCGAGTTTGGTTAATCTACTCAATCCGGAAATCATTGTGATTGGCGGGGGTTTATCAAATGGCTGGGAACTCTTCGAACAGCACATGCACCGACAAGTGATCGAGCGGGCCTTTCCGCTTTCAGCGCGAAGTGTAAAAATAACTCGCGCCGAGTGTAACGACGATGCTGGCTTTCTCGGAGCGGCCCGGCTGGCGTTCGTGGGCCGGCAATCTCACGCTGCAAAGTCTGAATGAGAAATATGGAAGGGTTGTCAACTAGCGCCGGAGGCGCAGCAGAGGGTAGCGAGGGGCAAGCGGCTTTGCGCACAGCCCCTGGATCAATCCGACCACCGCACCCGCGCCCTGAAAGGGCGCCCCAACCATCATAAACATGGGGCTCGTGGAAATAAGTTCAGCTGTGTCTTCCGGGATGGCGAGGTTCTTTACGCCCTGTTCAGGGCGGATAGTATTATTAACGTAACCCAGGGGCGGCGCGCAGAGCCGCTTCTGGCTACCTTCTGCCGCGCCTTCAACGCTCGTTGATAGGTCTTATTCAAATGAAAAAATGGTTCGAGATAATTTGTTGCCTGGTCGGATGCGTTACGGTTATCACGGCGCAGGACATCACGCGTCTCGAGAAGATCGGTCCCATCGTCAGTTTTACCAGAACTGAGAAGGTAGTCACTTTAACCTGCCGGGACAACTCTCAGGTTCAGTTAACCGTACTCGCCGCCGATCTGATTCGCGTACGCACCTCGTTTGGCAAGGCGATTCCCTCTAGAGATCATTCCTGGGCGATTGAGAAAAGGGATTGGCCCACCGCACGCTGGAATTTTCTATCCACGGATGGTTTCATTTCTCTGAAGACGGATGAGCTTGAAGTAGTGGTTCGTCGCGATCCCCTGCTCATAGAATTTCGCGACGTGAGGACCGGGAGAGTCATCAATGCCGACGAGCAACCAATGGCTCATGATGCCAAAGGTCTACTTAAGGAGATGATGTTTGACCCGGATGCCGGACGTTTTGTCGCGGTGTCAAAGAAGCTGGGTTTTGACGAACACTATTATGGCTTGGGGGAGAAGGCGGCCCGACTCGACAAGCGGCGTAGCTCATTCGTTAACTGGAATTCCGACACTCCGGGGTACACCGAAGGCAAAGACCCCATCTATCAGACCGTGCCTTTCTACATTGGACTGGAGCGAGGCGCGGCTTATGGAATCTTTTTTGATAACAGTTATCGGAGTTATTTCGATTTCGGGAAATCCTCTCAGCAACGTGTGTGGTTCGGCGCAGAGGGCGGAGAGATCGACTACTATTTTTTTTATGGCCCTTCAATAAAGAAGATCCTTGGTCGGTACGCCGAGGTCACAGGCCACATGCCCCTCCCGCCGCTTTGGGCGCTTGGCAATCAGCAAAGCCGCTGGAGTTACTACCCTGACACAATGGTCGAGGAAGTGGTGAAACAATATCGCGAGCGCGATCTACCGCTTGATGCAGTGCACCTCGACATTGACCATATGCAGGGTTACCGCGTTTTTACCTGGGACCCGAAGCGCTTTCCGAATCCGCAAGAAATGATCGACAGACTCGGCCGGCAGGGAGTTAAGGTGGTCACGATTGTCGATCCGGGAGTCAAGCATCAGCCGCCGTCCGATCCCGCCGCTGCTACTCGATCTGCTAGATTACCACTCACACCTCAGGACCAATCTTATTACGTCTTTGATGAGGGTCTAAGAAACAATTATTTTCAGCGGCGCAAAAATGGCGACTTGTTTATCCCCAAGGTCTGGCCCGGTGATAGTGTTTTCGTGGATTACAGTTTGCCGGAGGCGCGCCAGTGGTGGGGCGATTTGCATCGGGCCTACACCGATTTTGGCGTCGCCGGGATCTGGACCGACATGAATGAGCCCGCTGACTTCGTGGATCAGACAGGCAAGAACCAGATGGATGTTGTCAGCCATGACGAAGGCCAGAATTCAACGCACGCCAAGAATCGAAATGTGTTTGCGCTGCTAATGGCGCGCGCAACGTATGAGGGTCTCCAGCGACTCCATCCTGACCGAAGGCCATTCGTGATCACGCGCGCTGCTTATGCGGGAATTCAGCGCTACTCAACCATGTGGACCGGCGACACTAACAGTACCTGGGAGGCGCTGGCGTTGAATATCCCGATGTTCACCACGTTGGGACTCTCAGGTCAACCATTCGTTGGCAGCGACGTCGGTGGTTTTATCGGGCGCGGCAACGGTGAGTTGCTCACTCGCTCCTATCAGATAGGATTCCTCGCCCCGTTTTGCCGCAATCATAAGGTCATTGATGGATACGATCAGGAACCGTGGCGTTTCGGGAAGCACTATGAAGACATCATTCGCAAATATCTAAAGCTGCGATATCAGTTGCTGCCATTTCTCTACACGACTCTGGAGGAGGCCCACCGCACCGGCGTGCCCCTGTTTCGCCCGTTGCTGCTCAATTATCAGAACGATCCGAATACCTACAACCTCGACGATCAGTTCATGGTCGGAAATGATCTGCTGGTGGCGCCTGTGGTCAAACCAGACATAAGTCGCCGGCTGGTCTATCTCCCAAAGGGCGCCTGGTATGACTACTGGACCAACAAAAAGTACGAAGGGGAAATCACTATTTCGGTCAACGCTCCTTTAGAAACGGTGCCGATGTTTGTCCGGGCCGGAGCGATTATCCCCATGGGGCCGGAATTGAAGTATGTGGGAGAAAAACCTTTTGACCCCATCACGTTCAACATCTATCCAGATGAAAAAGGCTCTGCGTCAGTTACTCTCTATGAAGACGACGGAATCAGTCCGGCCTACAAGCAAGAGGGGTTCCGCCGCTCGACTGTAAAGGCTGAGTCGAGTGCCGGTGGCTTCGTCGTGACTCTCGATCCGCCAAAGAGGCGCTATGATCCCGGCAAAAGGAAGCTGAATTTCGTAATCAAGTCGACCAAGCGCGCTTACAAGGTTGCTTCAATCACCGACGACGGCAGCCCGCGTAGATTAAGGATCAACTGACGTCTCCACGTTTGTCCGAAATTCATCTAGTTTATGTCTCAATTGACTTTAGGGGGGCTTCGTGCGGCTTCGTGTAATTTCGTGGATCGTGTATTGCCCACCTAAGGCGCGATCCACGAACCCACACGAAAAAGCACTAACTCAAGCCGCCTTTCTGTACAGCTATCTTCGAGGGCACTAGACTAGCCAAATAAATGAAGTCGATTTCTTCATCCAAGCTGGAATCCTTTGGATTATCAGTGCCGGCGGACCGGGACCCGGGAAACTCTCCGCTGACGCGACCGCGGATTGAAGGACCGTTATTGAATCCGCCTTTGAAGTGGGCAGGGGGCAAGCGCTGGTTGGTGCCGCGGGTCGCGATTATCTGGGAACGCCACAGTCAAAGACGCTACGTAGAACCCTTTTGTGGCGGACTGGCGATGGCCCTCGGTCTCAAACCCGGTCGCGCCCTGCTCAACGATATAAATCCTCATCTAGTCAACTTTTATTCCCAGGTTCAACAGGGCCTCGAAATCACGATTGAGATGGCTAACGATGAACAACTCTTCTATGCCCACCGCGATCGATTCAATCAGATGATCAAACAAGGCAAGCTCCAAACCCAGCCCGCAGCACAACTCTTCTACTTCCTGAATCGCACTTGCTTCAACGGTCTTTGCCGGTTCAATCAGAGCGGCGAATTTAATGTGCCCTTCGGAACCTACAAGAAGATCAACTACGTTTCAGATTTCAACCAATATCAGAGTCTCTTTGCGAGGTGGAAGTTTACTAGCCTGGATCTCGAAGCACTGCCGCTGGAAAGAGATGATTTCATCTACGCAGATCCGCCGTACGACGTGGAGTTCACCACCTACAGCGCCGGCGGTTTCTCGTGGGAAGATCAGGTGCGCACGGCGGAGTTTTTGGCCGCGCATCCGGCGCCGGTAGTTTTGTCGAATCAGGCCACTCCGCGGATTGTGAGTCTTTATGAGAAGCTCGGGTTCACCCTCAGCTATCTGGACGCGCCACGCCGGATCAGTTGCACCGGAGATCGCACGGCCGCGCCAGAGGTGCTGGCAGTAAAAGGCGTATGAATCGATCGACGAAACAGCTGCTCCTTATTTTTGTTTTTTGAGCAAAGTTTTGACAGAAAGAACGATCCACGAAATTACACGAAATCGCACGAAATAATTCTTAGTGTTCGTTCGTGGAATTTCGTGGATCGTCCTCTTTGGTTGCGGCAAACAGCCGCGCTGTGTTTAATGACTTTTTTGGAGGTAATGATGCGTACTCTTCTTTTCAGCCTGGTCAGTTCCGGCTTTTTGCTTGCCGTCATCGGAACCAGCGCGTTCGCACAGGATGCTGCAGTCAAGAAGGCTCTACATGATCTCTTCGATCGGGAGTGGGAGTATCAAATGGAGCAGAGTCCAACGCGGGCCTCGCAGCTAGGCGACCGGCGCTGGAATGACCGTTGGCCCGAGGTGAGCCTGGAGTCGATCAAGAAACGGCATGAGCACGATCGCGCAACCCTCGAGCAACTGGCAAAAATTGATCGTAGCAAGCTCTCGCCCCAGGATCAGTTGAACTTTGATCTCTTCAAAAGGGACTACGAAACCGGCATTGAGGAATACAAATTCCAGTGGTATCTGGCGCCGCTTAACCAACGCGGCGGGATCCAGTCTCAGAACGAACTCGCCGATTCATTGCGTTTTCAGACAGTCAAAGACTATGAGGACTGGATTGCGCGGTTAAAGAGCTTCCCCACCTACATGGATCAGACGATGGCCCTAATGCGCGAAGGCATTAAGGCCCGGGTGCTGCTGCCGAAAGTGATCATGAATCGCGTGCCGGCGCAGATAGACAAGCAGATCGTAGCCAACCCGGATCAGAGTTTGTATTACAAACCGTTCAAAAGGTTCCCGGCGAGCATTCCTGTTAACGAGCAGGAGCGGCTAATGCGCGAAGCGATCAACGCCATCTCGACAAACATCATTCCCTCCTACTCAAAATTCAAACGGTTCTTCGTCGAAAAGTATTTGCGCGCGTCGTTCGATGAGGTCGGCGCCTGGCAAATGCCGCAGGGCGAGCAGATGTATGCCTTTTTAACGAGGAAATTCACGACGACAAATGTTACTCCGCGGGAGGTGCACGAAAAAGGATTGAGTGAGGTGCGCCGTATTCGCGAAGAAATGCAGAAGGTAATGAACCAGGTCGGTTTCAAGGGAACGCTGCAGGAGTTTTTCACCTTTCTCAGAACTGACAAACGCTTCTACTATGCGACGCCGGAAGAACTTCTGGTTGCGTATGAGGCGATTTCGAAAAGAATTGATCCGCATATCGTCAAAGTATTCAAGACCCTGCCCCGCATGCCCTACGGGGTGGAAGCGATTCCGGCAGCGATTGCTCCTGATACGACCACGGCGTACTACCGCCAACCCGCCGCTGACGGTTCGCGGGCGGGGACCTACTTTGTGAATCTTTATCAACCTGAAAGCCGGCCCAAGTGGGAGATGATGGCGCTTTCGCTTCACGAGGCCGTTCCTGGTCACCACCTGCAGATCGCTCTGGCCCAGGAACAAGGCGACATCCCCAATTTCCGACGCTACGGCGGCTACACGGCGTTCGTTGAAGGCTGGGGTTTGTATGCTGAATCGTTAGGCGAGGATATGAAGCTGTACGACGATCCGTACTCCAAGTTTGGACAGCTTACCTACGAGATGTGGCGCGCGGTCCGCCTCGTCGTCGATACCGGCATTCACCAGATGCGCTGGACGCGGAAACAAGCGATCGATTATTTCATGGAGAATGCCGCCAAGCAGGAACTCGACATCATCAACGAGGTCGATCGTTACATTGCCTGGCCCGGTCAGGCTCTGGCTTACAAGACTGGGGAGTTGAAGATTAAAGAGTTACGCGCTCGCGCGAGCCGCGAGCTGGGAATGACTTTCGATATCCGCGAGTTTCATGAGGTTGTGCTCGGTTCAGGGGCCGTGCCGCTGGATGTCCTGGAACGCAATGTTGTGCAGTGGATTGCGGCCAAAAAACTAAGTCATGATCTCAAGAATGAAGCAGAGGCACTGCAGGCGGCAGATTGGAGTCAAAGGTCAACTGCAGAAAAATTTGCAGGGTCGGAAAGGTAGCTGTCCTTGTAGATTGGAACTCACCACACGTTGAGTTGAAGTTAACTGGGGAGTTAGAGCCCGCGCAGCGTGGCGAAAGCATAGAGCCTGGGGCGTGAGCCCAGGCAAAATCGCATTTGAGTCCTAGCCCGCGAGCGGGCGGCAGCGGCTCCAAAAAGAACATCATTGAAGAGTAAGGCACGAACAAGATTCTTGATCTGCTGTCGCCCGCTATCGCGGGCTGGTTGATTCTAATTGCGTTGACCTGGGGTTCCGCTGCGCTCCACCCCAGGCTTTACGCTGCCGCCCGCTGTCGCGGGCTGGTTGAGCGGTTCAGCGTGCGCGGTGCAGCCCACGAAGCGGCCCGGCCGTTGGATCGAGAGTGTCCTCCATGAAGTCTCCGGACTATACAGCTTCCCGACCTCGAGACTATTAATCGTGAATCCTCCTGACAAAACACTCTGGCTGCCCGATTTGATTTACAGGGCTGGCCAATTCGAGGAGCGATTAGGAATTGCCTGTGATGACGGCGGCAGAATTGTTGGGCTATCTGTCGCCTCCCCGGAATCTGGTAAAACAGTTCGCCTCACAAACCGCGCTATGCTTCCCGGTCTGATCAATGCCCACTCGCATGCCTTCCAACGGGTAATCCGCGGCCGCACCGAATATCGCACCAGTAACGAAAAGGACAGTTTCTGGACCTGGCGTGAAATGATGTACAGCGCCGCTACCAGGCTTTCGCCGCAAGACATTTACGACGCGTCGCGCATGGCTTTTCTGGAGATGGCCCTCAGCGGCATCACCGCAGTCGGAGAGTTTCATTACCTTCACAATCAATCGGATGGCACTCCTTACGATGACCCGAACCTGCTCGCTAAGGAGGTAGTGCGGGCCGCGCGCGACGTGGGTTTGCGCATTGCTTTGTTGCGGGTCGCCTATGCCCGTTCGGGTTTCCAGAGTGAACCAAACCCACGCCAGGCTCGATTCATCGAAGCGGATCCAGACGCTTACCTCGATCACATCGCCAGACTCCGAAAAGATCTTGCCGAACTGGCTGGGCAGGCATGGGTTGGAGTCGCGCCTCACAGTGTGCGCGCCACGCCGCTGAATTACTTGAAAGAAGTGGTGCGCTTCGGCAATGAGCAGGGACTGCCGATTCATATGCATGTAGCTGAGCAACCGGCGGAAGTTTCCGCGTGCATTGAAGAGCATGGCCGATCGCCCGTTGCCCTGCTGGAAACGGAAGGGCTCCTGAGCGAATGCTTCACCGGCGTGCACGCAATCCATATCACACCCAAAGCGGCCCGCACGCTGGGCCAAGCTCGCGCCATGGTCTGCGCTTGTCCCACCACCGAGCGCAATCTCGGTGATGGGATAGTTCCCGCCGACATTCTGTTCCGGGAAAACGTTCGCGTTTCATTGGGCACAGATAGTCAGATACAAATTGACCTGCTCGAAGACGCTCGCGAGCTTGAATATCACTCAAGGCTGCAAAAGATGGAGCGTGTCGTTTTGGCTGGCCAAGACAACACCGCATATGCGGCGCTGGCAGCGCGCCTTTTTGATTGCGCCACTATCAATGGCGCTCAAAGCATTGGCGCGGAGAGCGGGTCTCTGGAGCAGGGACGGTCTGCAGATTTCTTTACAGTCGATCTTGACGACCCTTCAATTGCCGGCTCGTCACAGGATGATCTTCTTTCGAGCATTGTTTTTTCTCTTTCGAGGACCGCGGTGAGAGACGTAGTAGTCGGCGGCAAGAGAATTGTTGAAGATGGGCGACACCTGGCCCAAGATAAAATTGTTGAGCGATTTCGTGCCTTGCAGAAGAAGCTTTGGAGTTGAGATGAACTGATTGTAGGGGCGTCCCTCTGTGGGCGCCCCATGCTATCCGCAGATTACGCAGATTACATGGCGCGCCTGGAGCGCAACCAGTGTAATTGCTTCGCAAACAAGATTCTGCTTTCTTGTTCCACAGAATCACTTGGTTAGTAAGGACGACGAAGTCAAGAACCCTTTGTAGCAGTGTTTCTTCCAGTCTGTTTAATCTGCGTAATCTGCGGATGCTTTTGGGCGCCCACGGAGGGACGCCCCTACAGCATTTCGTCATCAAGCGTTTCGTCATAATTAGAAGCCATGACAGTCACAGAAACACTCGCTCGATTAGTCAGTATTGATTCCGTTTCATCGCGGTCAAACGCTGAGATTATCCGGCTCCTCAGCGGCCGATGTGAGGCAATGGGCCTAACTGCGAAACGATTCCCTTACGCGGATGAAAATGGGATTGAGAAGATAAACATGGTTGCCCTTGCCGGAGCCGACTTTTCAGATGCAACCAACGTAGAGCTCGCTTTAGTAGGACACACCGACACTGTTCCTTATGATCCAAACTGGACTGAGGCTACTACTCTTATCAACCGTGAAGGCAAACTGTTTGCGCGCGGCTCTTGCGACACGAAAGGCTTTATCGCCGCAGCTCTTACTGCCGTTGAAAGCATGGATCTAAAAAGTCTGCGTCAGCCTCTCGCGCTGATCTTCACTGCCGATGAAGAGGTGGGATTGATGGGCGCCAAGCATCTCGTCGAGGCACGGCCGCTGAGAGCGCACTACGGCATCGTCGGTGAACCAACTTCTCTGCAACCGATGCGGGCCGGAAAGGGTTACTGCCTGGCGGAGATCATCGTCCGCGGACGTGAAGGCCACAGTGCCTACCCGGCGCTTGGCGCTTCGGCAATTTTTCGCGCCGCGCGAGTAATCGTTCGCCTGGAACAAATCGCCGAAGATTTAAAAGCAGGGAGGCATGAGTTATTTGATCCACCTTACACCACTCTTAATATCGGTGTGATTCGCGGAGGCACCGCGAAGAATGTGATCGCGGGTGAATGTCGCTTCACGCTGGAGTGGCGGCCAATCCCTGGCCAGCTCTCCAATTACCCTCTCGACCTGCTGCAGAAGGCGTTGGAGGAAGAAAAGAAGCTCGACCCGGACTTCGAGTGCGAAGTGATTGCCAGCCGTGCTGATTCTGGCTTCGAAGTTCCCGCCGACTCAGGAATAGTTCGGCTGGTGGAAAGGCTTTCTGGGAAAAGAGCAGGAACAGTTGCTTTCGGCACGGAGGCAGCTCAGATGATCGAACTCGGCGCCGACGTTGTAGTCATGGGTCCCGGTAACATCCGTGTTGCCCACCAAACCGGCGAGTTTGTGCCAATTGACCAACTTGACCGATGCGTGCAGATATTGGGGCAGGCCATCGAGTTTGCCTGTTTTTAGCGCCAGGCTCTTGATTTGAGAGTATCCGGCCACTTTCCGTCTTCACGCGCATTGGGTTAAGCTGATTCAGAAATCTCAAGGCAACCAGAGCGTGATATCGCTCCATCGGACTCGGGTCAGCCTGTTCCCTCTTTAGGAAAGATTTTCCAGATGTATAAGGTTCTCAAGCACTTTCTTCCACCGATATTCGCTGTATGTATCTGGCCAGGTTGCGCTCATGCGCAGACTCCAGACGGTCCATTATCAAGCAAAGAATTCGTAAGCCTTGTTTACCAGTTGCCGCGGCATCCTGAGAAGCGCGACGAGATAGTCGAAGAGATTCGCACCCGCGGAATTGGCTTCCCCCTGACTTCCGGTTTGCGCTCGCTGGTCGCGACCAAGAGCGGCAACGACGCCCTGCTGCGCCGGACCCTGGACGAAGCCGAACGGCGGCGCACAAACCCTACGGCTTCTGCTCTTCCTTCTGAAGCCGAAGCCAATGAACTCCTCAACCGGACGAGCGTTGCCACCCTCGCGGCCGCGGCAGCGATGCCTGACTTCATTGTCAAGCAACTTATTAAGCGCACTGCAGCTTACGGAAATACCAACAACTGGATTCCCCTGGATAACCTGAGCATCGCCGTAAGCTACCGCGCTAACATCGGCGAAGAATACAAAATTCTCGCGGTTAATGGTCTGCCCCAGGGACAGGAAATGAAGGAAAGCAGGGATTACAGCAAGCACGTGGGCGGCGCTAGCTCGAGCGGAGTTGAATACATCTCGTCTCTGGCAAACCTTTTCGTGCCAGCATCGAGAACGACCTTCAAGCCCATCGACACCGATCTGCTGCAGACGCGGCGCACGATTGTTTATGAGTACGAAGTAAAGCTTCCTTATTCACGCCTGACCCTGACAGCCGATAAAACTTCCTCCGCAAGCGTTGGCTCCCGCGGGCGAATTTGGATCGACCGAGAAACCAATCGTGTTCTTCGCTTCGAACAGATAGCTACCGAGATACCCGCAGGCTTTCCCATCACTGCTGCCAGCAGTCTGATCGATTACGACTGGGTGACCATTGGAGAGAATAAGTTTGTGCTACCCACTCGTTCGGAAGTCTTAATCACCGCGATGCATAAGAGACAAGTAGTGCAGAGTCGGAATGAGATCCGCTTCCGGGGTTATCAAAAGTATGGCGCCGAACTTAAGGTCATCGATGAGATCGATGAAAAAGACTTTCCGCCTGAGCCCTGACCTTCCCGTCAACTGTAGACACCTGTAGACATGAGTGATCTTGTCAGAACGTGGAGCGGTAGCGACCCGGTCTCACCAGGAGGCATACAACCCGGTCGCTGCCGCTCGCGGTTCTGACAGACTTCTAATCATGAGTGAAGAGATGGATAGAGTGAGGGGAGTGCGCGAATTGCCGCTCTTCCCGTTGCCAATCGTATTATTCCCTGGGGTGCCTCTGCCGTTGCACATCTTTGAGCCTCGCTATCGGAGGATGCTTGACGACATCCAGGTGGGCAATAATTTCTTCGGCCTTTCCTACTTCGATTCGAGTGTTTCCGATACTGAATTGCCCCCGGCTGGACATATCGGCTGTGTAGCAGAAGTTACGGAAACACAGTTGCTGCCTGATGGGCGCTCTAATATCCTGACCATTGGCCTGATCAGGTACCGGGTCGAAGACTATGTTCAGCGTGGGGATCCCTACCTGGTGGCGAAAGTGATCTTCTTCGAGGACGAGCAAGAGTCCGATGAGCAATTGAACCAAAGCTCACAGGATGTTGCTGAGACTTTTACGCGTATTGCCCGGGCCGTGCGAATCATTAACGACGAGCGCGCGAGTTTGCCCGATATTTCCGGTACCGAACCACAGCGTCTTTCGTTCCTGGTAGCTGCGGCAATGGAGATGGATGCTGACCTGAAACAGGAACTCTTGGAAGTTCGCTTCACTTCCGAACGTTTGCAAAGATTGAGCGACATGCTGGCGCGAGCGGTGACTAGTTATGAAGAGCGGGCCCGCATCCATGAACTTGCCAAAGGGAACGGACACGGCGGTACGAAGGTTGAAATCGAGTAACGCCTAATTAATAACTCAATGAGCAATCAGTCACGTCCGGTACCGGAAGAGAATAGAATCGAAACGAGTCAGATAGCGGTGCGGGTGCTCTTCTTCGGAGCCGCCCGCGACGCTGTGGGCCAGGCTGAGATAATGTTCTCGCTGAAGAAACCGACAAACGCCGCCTCTGCCTTTGATCAGGTGCTCGACGCCTTCCCCGACCTGCGCCGCTTTGGTCGTTCCTTACTCTTTGCGGTCAACGAAGAGTACGCGCGTCCCGAGCGAACGATAATTGAAGGAGATGAATTGGCCGTGTTCCCGTCTGTCAGCGGCGGTTTCTATCCAGACGCGGCGACGCGCAGACAGGGAGACGCGGGAACAGTTGTAGGGGTGTCCCTCCGTGGGCACCCCGAGTTGCGGTGATGACGGGATCTCAATAGAGGTGAGTGGCGGAAAACGAGGGGCGGCCACGGAGTGCCGCCCCTACAACGTTATCCGCGCGCCACAGTCGCAGGGGGATCTCCAGCGAGGTGGCGTCTAGTCCGCCCAACGGTGAGGGCTACATTGGCAGGAGCAAATACCTACGATTTTTTTGCATTGACCACCGACCCGATTGATGTCGGAGCGGTTGCGCGCAGAGTCGTGCTGCCCGAATGCGGAGCAACGGTCACGCTCGATGGTTATGCGCGCGAGTGGACAAGAGGTAAGAGGACTTTGTATTTGATTTACGAAGCCTACCCTTCAATGGCGCTGAGCGAGATGCGCCGCCTCTGCCGAGAAGTCCACGATCGTTTCAACATAGGCCACATCGGAATTGTTCATCGAACCGGTAGGCTGGAAATCGGTGAGACTAGTGTGGTGATAGCTGTGAGTGCGCCTCACCGCCGCGCTGCCTTCGAAGCCTGCGAATGGGCCATTCGTGAGTTGAAACGAACTGTGCCAATCTGGAAGAAAGAGGTCTTTGAGGACGGTGAAGTTTGGGTGGAAGGCTCAGCGGGTGTGCCGCTTAACGAAAGCACCGAGAAGCGGTAGCGCTATGAGGCAGGCGAAGATCATTTTCCATTTTCCATTTTCCATTTTTCATTTGGTCATTTTCAGATTTCATTTAGTGGTGATTCGTGTTACTTCGTGGATTGCTTGTTTGGCTGGGAGATGAAGAACGATCCACGAAGTAACACGAATCACTACGAAATGAGATCAGAAAAATCAGGAAAATGACCAATGAAAAATGGCAAATGAAACCTGGAAAATGCTTCTTCCTGCTCCTGCCTCCTGCTCCTGCCTCCTGCCTCCTTCTTCAACTCGCGGGCGTCTCCTCAAACTCCCCTTCTGCTGCCTCCACCAGCGAGGCGCTGGTAACCATGTCGCCCGCGTCGGTTTTAATCAGGCGCACACCCTGGGCGCTGCGTCCAGTCTTACGAATCTGGTTCGCTTCGATTCGGATCAGTTTCGCCTGTTGCGTAATAATCATGATCTCCGAGTCGTCCTCGACCGGGAAGACCGCCACCACCTTGCCTGTCTTTTCAGTGGTCTTCATGTTGATGACGCCTTTGCCGCCCCGCGACTGCAGCCGGTAGGTCGTAATGGAGGTCTGCTTGCCGTAACCCAGCTCAGACACGGACAGCATTCTTTCGGTGTCGTCGGCAGAGACCGGGCAGACAGAAACGACATAGTCGTCCCGACGCAAATCGATGCCCCGCACACCGCGCGTTGCCCGGCCCATGGGCCTAACTTTCTTTTCATCAAAGCGAATAGCCTGGCCGTTGTGAGTAGCGATAAAAATTCGCTTGGTGCCGTCAGTCAACACTACGTCAAGCAGCTCATCGCCTTCATCGACATTAATCGCGATGATCCCGTTCGCGCGTATGTTCTGAAAATTGTCGAGCGACGTTTTCTTGATCACGCCCTGGCGCGTCACCATCAACACGTGCCGACCGACGGAAAACTCCCGCACCGGCACGACGCCGGCAAGCTTACGCTCCGATGGAATGCTAATCAGATTCACGACGGCCTTGCCTCGAGCTGAGGCCGCCGCATCGGGAACCTCGTGGACCTTCAGCTTGTAAACCATGCCATCGTCGGTGAAGACCATCAGGTAAGCATGAGTTGAAGCTATGAACAAGTGTTGGACAAAGTCGTCGTTCTTCGCGGAGGCCCCAAATCGTCCTTTGCCACCACGACCCTGGCTCTGATAGGTAGTGATTGGCGTGCGCTTGATATATCCGTTGTTGGTAACGGTAATGGCGACGTCCTCGTCGGCAATCAAGTCTTCGATAGAAAACTCCGAGCCCTCATCAATGATCTCGGTTCGGCGCGCGTCGCCAAACTCTTTCTTAACCTCCTCGAGCTCTTTGCTGATTACTCGGCGTAAGGCCGGCTCACTGCTCAGGATATTTTCAAACTCGGCGATCTGTTTGATGATTCCTTCATACTCGTCAGTGATTTTCTGTCGCTCAAGAGCGGAAATACGGCGCAATTGAAGATCGAGAATGGCCTGGGCCTGGATCTCGGAAAAGCCGAGCCGTTCCATCGTCTTGTGCAACTTGCCCTGATAGGTCTTGAGCGGACTGTCAGAGGGAACACCCTTCCAGGTCTTCACCTCACTCATGGTCTTCGTATCGCCGGTTAGCCACTGGCGAGCTTCGTCGACTGAGCGCGAATTGCGAATAAGCGTGACTATGTAGTCAAGAGCGTCAATCGCTTTTGTCAGTCCTTCCAGGATGTGAGCGCGCGCTTTGGCTTTTTTGAGCTCATACTCCGTTCGCCGGCGCACCACCTCCCGTCGAAACTCGATGAAGCACTCGAGCATCTGCTTCAGATTGAGAACTCGCGGCTGACCGTTAACGATGGCTAGATTGATCACGCCAAAGGACGACTGCATGGGTGTCAGCTTGTAGAGCTTGTTAAGAATTACTTGCGGCACTGCGTCGCGTTTGAGTTCGACCACAATGCGCATGCCGGCGCGATCGGATTCATCGCGCAGATCCGAAATTCCCTCCAGCTTCTTTTCATTGCTCAATTCCGCAATCCGCTCAATCAGCCGTGCTTTATTGACCTGAAACGGGATCTCCGTGATCACCACTGCGTCGCGTTCCTGCGTGCCGCGTCCGATACGATCGATGCCCGCCCGGGCGCGCAACTGCAATATTCCCCGCCCTTCGAGGTAGGCCTTCTTAACCTCCTCCCGCCCGTAGATGAATCCCCCGGTTGGGAAGTCGGGTCCCGTCACGATCTTGGTCAGGTCAGTAATGGGAATTTCGGGATCCTTGAGCAGCGCTAAGGTGGCCTCGACAATCTCGGCCAAGTTATGCGGCGGGATCTTTGTGGCCATTCCTACCGCGATCCCGTCTGAGCCATTAATGAGCAGGTTCGGTATGCGTGCCGGCACCACTTTGGGCTCTGTTAATGATTCGTCGTAGTTAGGCTGAAAATCGACAGTTTCCTTTTCGATATCCGCCAATATTTCGTTAGTTATCCGCGCCATGCGCACTTCCGTATAGCGCATTGCCGCCGCCGCATCTCCATCAACGGAGCCAAAGTTTCCCTGGCCATCAATCAGTTGATAGCGCATTGAGAAATCCTGCGCCAACCTCACGATGGTGTCGTAAACGGCGGTATCGCCGTGGGGATGGTACTTACCAATCACATCACCGACGACCCGAGCGCTCTTTTTGTAGGCTTTGTTGTAGGTGTTGCCAAGCTCGTGCATCGCCCAGAGCACGCGCCGGTGCACTGGCTTAAGTCCGTCCCGTACATCGGGCAGCGCGCGGCCGATAATCACCGACATTGCGTAGTCGAGGTAAGACCGCCGCATCTCGTCTTCGATATTTATATGGTTTCGTTCAGAAGTTTCCATCCCATTAACCTTTCCAGTACAATCCGCCGGTTGTTGGAGTCGTCTATGTCCCAGACCAGGCAAAGAAAAGCCGGCGACTCACCAAAATTGCAGCCGTTACGAACATCATTTAGGCGTTTGATTCCAATCTTCCGGGTACCCTAAGAGACAGGCATTACGAAGAGTAGAAAGTACGTGTCATTGTAGGCTGAAAAAATGCATTTGGCAACCCCGGAGAGGCGCGTAAAGCCCAATGGAATCAATAGCTTCGGCTCTGCTCGACATCCGACACAGGGTCGCCGAGAGGCGACCGCGGCCGCGAGTTTTAAGAGCGGAAATGTGCCCACTCACCCGTCCAGAAACGTGAGATGAGCAAAGAGCACAAGCGCATCCGAGAGCGCATAGAACTTAAACTCCCGGTGCGAGTACATTGTCGCGAGACTCTTGACTTTGAGTGGGTCGAGATCACTTGCCTCATGGATGTTACGCCCTTCGGCGCTGGCTTCACGCTGAAGCATCCCATTGAAAAAGGCCGTTTGCTCCGTATGACTATTCCTATGCCCCGGCAATTGCGGGTGTTTGATCATGTCGAGGACCAGTATAAAGTTTGGGGGCTGGTGCGTTATGCGAGAACGCTGCCAACGGAAACTGATAAGGCGCCGGTGTTTGAAGTGGGAGTGGCGTTCGTAGGAAAACGGCCTCCAAAAAGTTATAAGGAGGATCCGGCGAAGCGATATGAAATCGCGGGTTCGGCAATGGAGACAGTGCTCACCGAAGACATTGAGCAGGTGCTCGCGGCTTGGCCTTTAGCCGACCATCGAGAGTACACCCGTCACAACATTCCGGTGGATATTTTGTTGGAAACCCTGGATGAGAAGGGCTTGGTAGCTCAATCCGAGAACACAGTAACAGAGAACATCAGCCCGCGAGGCGCGATGATCTTCACCAGCCTGGCTATCGCGAAGGGTCGTTTCGTTCGACTAAACAGTAAACAATATAACCTGACAGTCTTTGCAGCCGTCCGCTCGTCTGGAAAGGGGGCGGACGGAATCGGAAGAATTCATGTGGAGTTTATTGGTCGCGAATGGCCACTTTGAAGCCAGAGACCGAGCTGCATGAAAGATTCGATGACTACCGACTTCAGTACACTCATAAGAACCCACTAAAGAGTTCATCAATCTATCACCAGGAATCTGCTTGAACGACTCAGTGACATCCTCGCGCGAAACATCCACCGGAGGTACCAAGCCCGGTGAATTAGTCCTGCCGCAATGGGCCTTTGGATTGATGCGACCTGGCTTCCGGTTGGCTGGTTTCATCTTCTGGAGGCTTAAACTCAAGGGGCTCGAAAACATACCCAAAATTGGCGGGTTAATAATTGCTCCGAACCATCAGTCGTACCTCGACCCTTTTACCATCTCTATCCACTTAAGACGACCGGTACGTTTCCTGGCGTGGAATGTTGCCCTGGACTGGCCCGTTCTCGGCAAGGTAATGAGGATTCTGGGCGCCTGGCCGCTGCAACTTGAAGGGAGCGATCCCGCGACTATTCGTCGTTCCCATCAGTGGCTACGCGAGGGCGGGGCGGTCATGATTTTTCCAGAGGGTGGGCGCGGTCAACCAGATGGCTCAATGATAAAGTTCAAAGCGGGTGCTGTGCGAATCGCCCTGGAAGCCAAAGTTCCGATTCTTCCGGTTACGATTCGCGGTGCTAATCGCGTCTGGCCCCGTGGAAAATACCTTCCCGGGTTAGGAAAGATCGAGATTATCTATCATCCTCTTTTTCACCCGCAACAGAAGCCCGATGAAGACGCTCGCGCTTGCGCCCGCCGCGAGAGCGAGCAACTGGCTGCAATCATTCGCTCGGCTCTCTAGGGTATTGTCTCCTAATTGCCTTTACAGTCTTTTTTCGTGCGGCTTCGGGTGACTTCGTGGATCGAGTCTTTGCCCCACGGATGGCGATCCACGAAATCACACTAAAAATCACGAAACACAAGCGCTTTCATCAACTGCCACGCAAGATGCTGATCATCGCTTCATGAACAAGGCCGTTGCTGGCCAGAACTTCTGGGGTGTAGATATCGAGCGGCGCATTCCGATAATCAGTAACGCGTCCTCCGGCCTCTTCTATAAGCAGAATCCCGGCAGCGATATCCCACGGGTTCAAGCCGGCTTCCCAAAAACCATCGAAACGTCCGCAAGCGACGTAGGCCAGATCGATTGCCGCAGAGCCATCGCGGCGCACTGCCTGGGCCTGCATCGTGAAGTTGGTAAAGTCGCGAGCGAAGTCCGGGCGTTCGCGCACATTGTAAGGAAAGCCAGTGCAGAGCATGGCATGATTCAAATCCTCAACAACCGAGACACTTATCCGGCGTTCGTTTAACGTCGCACCCTGGCCGCGTTCAGCAGCAAACATTTCATTCCGCATGGGGTCGTAAACCACTCCGATTTCAATTCTCCCGGAGCGCTCGACACCAATCGAAACACAAAAACAAGGGTACCCATGAGCATAGTTGGTCGTGCCGTCGAGGGGGTCGATGATCCAACGCCACTCACTCTCTCCCGGAATTGACATTACGCCCTCGGATACGCCGGATTCTTCAGCCAGGATTGAATGGCGGGGATAGTGGGACCTGATGCGCTCGATTATCAGCTTCTCTGAAGCGAGATCAGCTTCTGTAACAAGATCGATATCCCCTTTGTTGGAGACTTGCAGTGCACGTCCGAGACGGTCAATGAGAATGCCGCCGGCATCTCGAGCGGTTTGAATTACAAAGTTGAGCAATCGAAATTCTCCATTGAATCCGGGGCTATGAGACATAATGAGTGGTTATGGGGAGTAGCAGTAGGAGAAATAGCAGGGGTTAGGCGAAAGCTTCGGATCATCTTGTCATTGCCGATTTCCAATTGCCGATTGATGTCATTGCCGATTGCCAATTTCCAATTGGTGTTGGGTACTTAAACTGCAGTGTTGTTAGAGAAGTCAATGGCACCTTAAAAACCAATCGGCAATTGGCATTGGCAATCGGCAATCTCGAAGCCTACTCTTTCAACATGGGAATCTTAATTCCCTTGCCACGCGCGGTAACTCCAGCCTGCTCGTAGCCCGCGTCGACGTGTCGAGCGACACCGATACCCGGATCGTTTGTGAGCACGCGATTAAGACGCCTGGCGGCTTCGTCAGTGCCGTCAGCGACAGACACCTGCCCCGCGTGCAGTGAATAACCAATGCCGACGCCACCACCATGATGAAAAGAAACCCAACTGGCGCCACTAGAGGTGTTCAGCAAGGCATTGAGAATCGGCCAGTCTGCCACAGCGTCCGACCCGTCTTTCATCCCCTCCGTTTCGCGAAATGGTGAAGCAACTGAGCCGGTGTCGAGGTGATCGCGACCGATGGCGATGGGCGCTTTCAAGTCGCCGCGTCTGACCATCTCGTTGATAGCATCACCCATCTCTGCTCGTTCGCCGTAACCGAGCCAGCAGATGCGCGCGGGTAACCCCTGAAACTGAACTCGATCACGCGCAAGTCGGAGCCAGCGATTCAGCGTGGCATCCTCAGGAAACAACTCCAGGGCGAGATCGTCCGTTTTCTGGATGTCGCTCTTGTCACCCGAAAGCGCCACCCAGCGAAACGGGCCTTTTCCTTCACAAAAAAGCGGGCGAATGTACTCGGGCACGAACCCTGGGATCTCAAACGCATCCTTGCAGCCAGCATCCAACGCCTGCTTGCGAATGTTATTGCCGTAGTCGAAGGCGACTGCGCCGGCTCGTTTTAGAGCCAGCATCGCTTCCACGTGGCGGGCCATCGAGTAGGTAGATCGTTCCACGTAAGCCCCGGCGTCCTGGCCACGAAGTTCGGCAGCTTCTTCTAGTGTTACACCGGCCGGCACATAACCATTCAACGGATCGTGCGCACTGGTCTGATCAGTAACCGCATCAATCCTGACACCCCTACGAACTATCTCAGGAAGGACCTCAGCGCAGTTACCTACTAAACCCACAGAAACTGCCCGCTTCTGCCTCCGCGCGTCCTCGCAAAGGTCGAGCGCTTCGTTTAGGTCCATTGCGATGCGATCGCAGTAGCCAGTACGCACGCGCCGCTCGATGCGGGTGGGGTCGACATCTATTCCGAGAAATACCGCGCCGTTGAGCGTTGCGGCCAACGGTTGGGCCCCACCCATCCCGCCCATACCACCAGACACGATGAATCTGCCTCTTAGATCGCCGCCGAAGTCTCTATCAGCCATGGCGGCAAACGTTTCAAACGTCCCCTGGACGATTCCCTGAGTGCCGATATAGATCCAGCTACCGGCAGTCATCTGCCCGTACATCATTAACCCCTTGCGCTCGAGTTCGTGAAACTGTTCCCAGTTAGCCCAGGCGCCCACGAGATTGGAGTTGGCAATCAGAACCCGCGGCGCGTACTCGTGAGTGCGGAACACTCCCACAGGTTTTCCCGATTGCACCAGCAGAGTTTCATCGTTTTGCAATTCCTTTAGCTCGCGAACGATGGCTTCGAATGCGGGCCAATTTCGGGCAGCCTTTCCCGCCCCGCCATAGACGATTAGTTCATCTGGACGCTCGGCAACCTCAGGATCGAGGTTGTTCATCAGGCAGCGCAAGGCAGCTTCCTGATGCCAGCCTTTGCAATTAAGCGTAGCGCCGCGTGGGGCCCTGATTGTTCTTGCAGACATAGATGCAATACGGTTGGCTGCGGCTAATAAGTCAGTACCACCTCGCGGTGCGGGTGGCCTCCATACGTGCCGAGATGCGCATCGCTTACTCAGCCGCTGCCGCGATTTTGTGAAAACTCAAACATTTACGCTAACGAAAAGGTTTCAACCGTTGCGAAATCTACTGAACCAACCACCGCTCTCGCGTTTAGTCAATTGCTCCAACTCCCCCGAATCGAGCCAGACACCGGCACACGTATCGCAAGTATCAATCGATACTTCCTCAAACTTGGATTCCTCCAGTTTGCCATCGCATCTTGGGCACTTCATGGTAGAGGTGCCGGCTGCTTTGGCCTGCTCCGAAACCGCCATCTTTGCTCGCAATTTCTCAATCGCCTCTTTGTTCTGACGATGAAAATACTCCTCTTCCAATCCTTTCCTACGATCATCAAAGTCTGCCATGTTAGTTTCTCCTTCAGGTTAAAGAATCAAACTCCCCGTTGCTGAGAGCTTGCACCATTTTCTGAATATCGCTAGACATCGAGCGATCGTTAACTAAGCGGGGAACCTGCGCCCGCACTATTTCCTGCGCTTGTTTGACTCCTCGTCCCGGAATTAGAGGAGCGCGGTATTCGAGTGCCTCCGCCGCGGTAATCAATTCAATTGCCGTGACCAACTCCGCATTCTCTACGATCCCACGCAGCTTGGTGGCGGCTGTCATGCCCATTGAAACGTGATCTTCTTTGCCGCCATCAGTGGGGACATTGTCCACACTTGCCGGATGCGCAAGCACTTTCGCCTCAGACAAGAGGGCGACCGCAGTCACCTGGAGCAGCATGAAGCCGGAAGCGATACCCGGGCTTGCCGTTAAAAACGGCGGTAGGTCTTCGTTAGTATCTGGATTCACGAGCCGATCTATTCGCCGCTCACTAATGCTCATCAAGTCCGTTAGCGCAATTGCTGCATAGTCGAAAGCCAGGGCCAATGGCGCGCCATGGAAGTTACCACCGGATAAGACGTCTCCCGTCTCTGCGAACACTAGTGGATTGTCGGTGGCGCTACCGGTTTCAATTTCAACGATCTCACGGGCATGGCCGAGCGCGGCGCGCACCGCGCCATGCACCTGCGGAATGCAACGCAAACTGTAAGCATCCTGGACTCGCGGATCGTTTTCCAAATGTGACTTGCGAATCTCACTGTCGCGCATTAACTCACGCAAATGAGCAGCAACTTCGCTCTGGCCTGATTGAGGTCGTGCTCGATGAATCCGCTCATCAAAGGCCACGGGAGTGCCCCGCAAAGCTTCGATGGTCATTGCGCCGGCAACATCAGCAATCCGCGCGAGTCTTTCCGCACGATGCAAGGCGAGCCCGCCGACTGCTGCCATCGCCTGGGTACCGTTCAAGAGCGCCAGGCCTTCCTTCACCTGCAGCTCCACCGGCTGGAGACCGGCGCGTCGCAGAGCCTCGGCTCCCGGTAAGCGCTCGCCCTCATAGAAAGCTTCACCCTCTCCAATCACCGTCAACGCGAGATGAGAAAGTGGCGCCAGATCGCCACTTGCCCCTACTGATCCCTTTTCGGGAATGACGGGCGTTACACCTTTCTCGAGCATGGCTATCAACGCCTCGATAAGAAGCGGTCGAGCGCCACTATAACCACAAGCAAGCACATTCGCGCGCAGCAGCAACATTGCTCGCGACTCTGTCTTAGACAACGGCGAACCAAGGCCACAGGAGTGGCTCCGTACCAGGTTGAGCTGCAGCGCGCGTAATGCGGAAGGTTCTATCCGGACGTCGGAGAGTTTTCCGAACCCGGTATTCACACCGTAGACCGTGCGCCCCTCAGCTACGATCTTCTCCACAACGCGACGCGATTCCTCCACGCGCGCACGCGCCTCCACCGAGAGCGAAACATGTTCTCGGCCTTGGGCAACTTCAGCGACTTGTTGGAGGGATAGTCTTTGGCCGTTCAACTCAAGCATAAAGATATGCTGAAAAGTGGTAAGCAGCGATAGAAGCAGTAAAACGATCCCTCGATCCTCAGCCTCTCGTCAGTGTCTCTTCTGGAATCTCGGTATCGGAACTCTCGCTGATGTCGATCTTTCCTGAATCCCTATCAGGAGTTTCCGAGATATCGATTTTCTTAAACTCGCCGGTCATAGTTCCGCTCCGGACCCGCTGGCGTGCTCGCTTTGCCCGGAGGGTTGTGCGTCCGGTGCCGGTTGCGGCCTGGGTCCATCGCTTCATTGTAATGATCGGACGCAACGAGAATTGATGCTGAGGCAGCACCTCGCCAGTGGCTTCGCGCAGACGGACCGTGCCAATGGCGAAGATTGCGATCGCAGCATTGAAGATCACTCCCATCACAAACACTAACCAACCAGGCACGAGGCCAACGGTGGCGCGGTCGATAAAGGCGTTGAAGTCACGTGCCGGAAGCGGATGCAGATAGACTTTGAGATTCCAGCTCAGTGCCAGGAGCGCAAAGATCCAGAGATAGTTGCGGCGCAGCCTTCGACCCACTGCCTCCCACTCACTGATTGTAAAGTGCGGCGTGATCAAATCTGAGGCGAGGTGCTGCGCCCATGCCTCATCAAGTGGAACGCTTTCGGGGGCTAGTAGTTGAGCAAAGTATCCAGTTTCCAACACCCGCACACGACTCGACCAGATTTCGTAGTAGCGGTAGCGACGTGCTTCCATCAGCAGGAAGATGGCGACCAGAATCGAGTTGATCGGGATCACGAAATGCGGATTGCTGGATGAACTAAAAACAAACGAGAGGGTTGCGCCGGCCGTCAGCACTGCCCAATTTGTTGTCGTATCGAGCCGGTTTCGCCAGGTGTTGGAACGTTGCACCTCTCCGCGATAGAAATGGATCATCGCGGTGTTGAACTCACTTGCCGCCATCTTACGCATCAGGCTCGCCGGCGTTTGCATAGTGCGGTCCGGCACGGGGGGTTCGGCGGAAGAAGCCGGACGCAATCGCCCTGCCGCCCGCTCTCCTGATAGCGAGCTGCTGCCTCTTTGATGTGCTTCGATGGTCATAGACTGGACTCGAAAGGAGCGCGACAGGAAGAGCGGCGTACGGACTCCGGGTAGTCATAATAGCACGCGCTCGAGAGTCGCTTGTAGTCAAGTTCGGTCAAGAGCGGCGGCTTTCATAGGTGAAATTAGTTAAATATGCCCTGCTTGACAGTCTTCGAGTGTGACACCTATAGTTCAAATTCCGCTGTTTGACTGAAAGACTTCTCTCATGACTGCCGCTGTGAACACAGATCTGGATGCGCATTGGATGCGCCAGGCAATCGCGGCAGCTCGCGACGCTGAGGCGCGTGGCGAAGTACCCGTCGGTACCTGTATTGTCAGGGGTGACCTATTGCTGGCGGTAGCCGGAAATGGAACGCGCACCGAGGTTGATCCGACTGCTCACGCAGAAATGATCGCCTTGCGCGAGGCGGCGCGTAAAGTCGGGAACTACCGGCTGCCAGATGTGGTTGTGTATTCCACGATTGAACCCTGCGCAATGTGCGCCGGCGGTCTCGTTCAGGCGAGAATCCGTCGACTGGTTTATGGCGCGCCCGATGCCAGAGCCGGAGCGGTGGAGTCGCGGTTTCGCATTTGCGACACGGACTTCTTAAATCATCGAATTGCCGTGACAGCCGGAGTGCTGGAAGAGGACTGCCGCAAACTGATGCAACAGTTTTTTCGCGCGCGGCGCGAGCCGATGAAAGAATGAAGACGGAAGGATGAAGGATGAAGCGTCAATGACGCGGGTTTGAGCTGAATGATACAGATTAATCGCTCGCGTCGTCTTTTCATCCTTCCGCCTTCATCCTTCATCCTTTCTGTACGGAGAGGTCGCATAGTGGCTTAGTGCACCGGTCTCGAAAACCGGAGTGGGTGAAAGCCCACCGTGGGTTCAAATCCCACCCTCTCCGCCAGGACATTGCCGATTGCCAATTGCCGATTGTAGATTGCCTTCGATTGAGCGTGAATCAATTCTTTAAATTGGCAATTGGAAATCGGCTATCGGCAATTTCTCGGGGAGAGGTCAGGACATTGCCGATTGCCAATTGCCGATTGTAGATGCCTTCGATTGAGCGTGAATCAATTCTTTAAATTGGCAATTGGAAATCGGCTATCGGCAATTTCTCGGGAGAGGTCAGGACATTGCCCGTTGCCAATTGCCGATTGTAGATTGCCTTCGATTGAGCGTGAATCAATTCTTTAAATTGGCAATTGGAAATCGGCAATCGGCAATTTCTCGGGAGAGGTGCAAGAGTGGTTGAATTGGCAGCACTGGAAATGCTGTGAGCGGGAAACCGTTCCGTGGGTTCGAATCCCACCCTCTCCGCCAGGACATTGCCAATTGCCAATTGTCAATTTCTTTAAGGGAGCGTTGAATTGGTTCATTAAAGCGGCAATTAGCAATTAGCAATCGGCAATCGGCAATCGACAATCGACAATTGGAAATGAGGTTAACTTATGGACGATAACAAACTAGCGGACGACGAGGCGCGACGCTCCGTGCAACATGGGTCAGTAAAAGCACAGGTTGAAGGTGATGTTAACGCTGAGATTGCGCAGCAAGCCAGCCAGTCACCGCCGGGTGAGGCGCGTAAAATTGAGCAGGTCGCGGGCCAGTTTCGTGCCAACGCAGTAGATGAAGTAGTTGACACTGAGCGGGAGGTAGAACGTGGCCGAGGTGCGGCGCGCATTTCGCAGGTGATCGATTACATTTTCTATCTTATCTACGCGCTGCTGGGAATGAGGTTTCTGTTGGGGCTCTTAGCCGCGCGCAGCACCGCTGGGTTTACCCAGTTCATCGTGACCGTCACTAATCCCTTCTACGCTCCGTTCAAAGGTATCGTGGACAGTCCGACTGAGGGCAGACATACGTTGATGCTACCCATCGTCGTGGCAATAATCGCCTATGTCATTCTGCATCTGGCCATCAATGGTTTGCTGAGGATGGTGGCTCATCGGAAGACGCAGATATAGCATTGCCGATTGCCAATTGCCGATTTTTCGCAGATTTCCGATTGCCAATTGCCGATTGCCAATTAGGTCCTTAACAGTGGAGTTTGAAACTTTACTATGAGATCACAGACTGGGAATCATTTTCCAATCGGCAATCGGCAATCGGAGATTGGCAATGATCTAATTGACAATGATTTATCAGATCCCGGGCTCCGCACAACGCTTGCTTTGTGAACCCCGCCAGGCCGGGAACGGAGCAACGGTAGCAATCGCGGCGTGTGTTGCGGGTAAGTCCGGGGTCTGGCCAAAGCTGGTAAATGGTAAAAGTTAATGGTGAATGGTTCGTCTATTGCTGGTAAATGGTAAATAGTTAATGGTGAATGGGTGAATGGTTCGTCTATTTACCATTTACCATTTACCATTCGCCATTTACCATTTACCATTTACGATTCACTATATTCATGACGTATCAAGTAATCGCGCGCAAATGGCGGCCGCAAAGCTTTGACGAAGTGACGGGCCAGGAGCCAATCACTCGCACGCTGCGTAATGCAATGGAGCACGAGAGGCTGCACCACGCCTATCTGTTTTCCGGCGCCCGCGGGGTCGGGAAAACCACCACCGCCCGTCTTTTGGGCAAAGCGCTCAACTGTCACAAGTCTCCTCGACCCACGCATAGCCCCTGCCGCGCAGATGATCCGCATGCCTGTGCATCTTGCAGCGAGATAACTGAAGGCCGTTCGATCGACGTGCAGGAGATCGATGCCGCCTCTCACACGGGCGTCGACAATGTGCGCGAATCAATTATCGGCAGCGTGGGAATTGCGCCCGCCAGAGACCGGTACAAGATCTTCATCATAGACGAAGTCCACATGCTCTCAATGGCGGCTTTTAATGCGCTGCTGAAGACGATTGAGGAGCCGCCGCCGCGCGTCGTGTTTATTATGGCGACTACCGAGCGCCACAAGGTGCCCGAAACGATTCTGTCTCGCAGCCAGCAATTCGAGTTTCGCACCATAGCCACGGCAAAGATTCTCGAAAGGCTGAGGCTCATCGCCGGAGCCGAAAAGGTCACTGTTCCCGATGATGCTTTGCGCGAGATAGCCCGGGCCGGCGAAGGGTCGATGCGCGATGCCCAGTCGGCGTTCGACCAGGTGATAAGTTTTGCCGGCGCGAAGATCGAAAAAGAAGACGTGGAAATGGCGCTCGGCGTGGCCGGAGCAGACATTCTGGTTCGGGTAATCAATGGCATTGCGGAGCATAAGCCGGCGGAGGCTCTCGCAGTCGTTGATGATGTGGTAATGCGCGGTCACGATCTGCGAAACTTCTGCCGGGACCTGCTGGCCCACCTGCGCGACCTGCTCGTCACCAGGGTTTCAGGTAGTGAGGAACTTTTGGAATCGGCAGTTTGCGATGCCACCGAGCTGAAACGCCAAGCCGCGCTCTTCTCCGAGTCGGATCTCGTGCGTTTCTTCCACTCATTGGCTGAGACGGAAACCAAACTCCGAACTGCAGCCCATCCTCGTTACCAGGTGGAAATCGGCTTAGTGAAACTGATGGAGATGCGCCGGCTGGAGCCGCTCGGAAACCTGCTGGACCGGCTTGCTGCTCTTGAAGAATCTCTGCGCACCGGCAAATTGCCAGTTCCAACAAAAACTAGTACGCCAACCATGGGTGGCTCTGCAAGCCTGGGGGAAAGACGGTCAACTGCAGCAACCAGCTCCACTCCGGCGATGGGCGGATCCTTTGCGGGAACAGCGGCCAGGCCGGCGCTCGAAATCGAACCGAAATCAGCACTCTCGCCCATGCCTTCCTCCAGAGCGAGTGCGCCTGTGGAGCTTGGCATTGTCGCCGAAAGCAGTCTCAAGGTAGGCGCCGCCGATTCAGATATCGAGCGAATCAAGTCAGGCCTGGAAGGCAGGCGCAAGATGTTTCTGGTGACGGCGCTGGCAGGCGCGCGCAACGCCTCGCTGGAAAAAGGAGAGCTCTACGTTGAGTTTGCTCCTGAAGCCAGACACCTCCGGGATACACTCGCGAAAAGCGACAACATAAAGATTCTGCGCGAGGTCTGTTACGAGGTTGCTAAACAAGATTGTGGGGTTCGCGTCGTCATCAAAGACCTAACGGCGCCTGCTGACGCCGAGACGTCGAAAGAAAACGAGGAACGTCGCGATAAACAACGCTTGCGCAAATCCGCCGAGGAGAATCCCATCGTTCAGCAAATGCTGCGCACGTTCCGCGGCGAGATTGTTGATGTGAAGCGCGCCGATGATCAGTAGGCCCGATCAGGAGGCAGACGGCAGGCGCAGCCGGCGGGAGGCAAGAGCAAGCGTTTTCCATTTCTCATTTGACATTTTTCATTCGGTCATTTTTCTGATCTCTTTCGTGGTGATTCGTGATATTTCGTGGATCGCTTGTTTGGCTGAGAGATGAAGAACGATCCACTAAATCACACGAATCACCACAAATGGCCAATGAAAAATGTCAAATGAGAAATGGAAAGTCTTTGCCACCGGCTCCTGCCTCCTACTCTTGCCTTCTGCTTTCCCTGGCCACTCTAAGGAATGCTCTGGCCGCGTGCGACAGGGTTGCGCCCTTGCGATAAATCAAGTGGATAGCTCTTTCCAAACGCATCTCACGAACAGTTAAAGCCACCACTTGTTTGCTCCCGAGCTCCCCCTGCGCAGCTAAGCGCGGGACCAGGGCTACACCCATTCCCTGCTCAACCAATCTTTTTATAGCTTCCAGCGTCGGCATCTCCATCGAGATGTTGAGCGGGGTCTTGTATTTCTCAAAGGTACGAAGAACTTTTTCTCGATAGGGTGAAGGCACATTGTGAGCAATAAACGATTCTGCGCCCAGCTCTTTTACTGAAACGACTTCTTTACCGGCGAGGGGATGGTCCGGCGCGACGATCAAGGCTATCTCGTCAGTCATCACCTGAACAGACGCGATGGCAGAATCTCCGGGCTTATATGAAACCACGCCAATCTCGATGTCACGCCCGAGAATCTCTGAAGGAATGCGGCTGGCAAGACTTCTTTTCACTTCTACCTTGATGTGTGGATGGCGCGCCCGGAAGACAGGGACGATCGGCAAGAGGTACATCACCGTATATTCGTTGGCGCTGAGCGTTAGTTTTCCCCGCTGCAGATCCTTGAGTTCCTTGAGGGCGGTGTGGGCGCCGTGGCGCAGGTTGAGCATCTGCTGGGCAAACTCATGGAGCACACGACCCGCTGCGGTCAAAGTACCGTCTTTGGACGACCGGTCAAAAAGTGGCTCCCCAAGTTCCTCCTCCAGGCGACGAATCGCCTGGCTCACAGCCGGCTGTGTGCGATGCAGGGTCTGCGCAGCACGCGAAAAGCTCTGCTCCTGCGCTACGGTTACCAGCACCTCAAGCTGATTGATGTCCATCGATCCCTCGACCTGCGGTTATAAGCACAAACTTTGCACGTTATCGTATCACAATTAGTTATCCTTCCATAAAGATAATAACTTTGACTTTGAGTCTAACCACTCCTAGCATTGCCGCCCAATAGGCTGGAGGATCTATATGACTGCAGAGCGAATCGCAATTTTCGACACGACCCTGCGTGACGGTGAACAGAGTCCGGGCTGTTCAATGAACCTAAATGAGAAGCTGCGGATGGCCCGGCAATTAGAGCATTTGGGAGTTGATGTTATCGAAGCCGGATTCCCAATAGCTTCGGAGGGCGACTTTGCGGCGGCCAAAGCTGTCGCCGATGCTTGTCGCCAGGTAACGGTTGCCGCCCTCTGCCGCACGGCGGAGCAGGATGTAGCGCGCGCCGCGGAGGCTCTCTCCGGAGCCGCGCACCCTCGCATACACACTTTTGTTGCCACTTCCGACATCCACCTTCAACACAAGCTGCGGAAGTCCCGTCTCGAAGTTTTGGAAATGACCCGAGCATCCGTGCGGATGGCGCGGAACTTTGCGGAAGAAGTGGAATTCTCGGCGGAGGACGCAACCCGCAGCGACTTGGACTATCTTTGCGAGGTCTTCGCAGTCGCTGTGGACGAGGGGGCCACTATTCTCAATGTTCCCGACACCGTCGGCTACACACTGCCTTCCGAATTCTCGACCCTTGTCTCGACTGTTCACGACCGAGTGGTGGGTGATAAACCAGTGACGATTAGCGTCCACTGTCATAACGACCTGGGGCTCGCGGTAGCCAACAGTCTGGCGGCGATTGCAGCCGGCGCGCGCCAGGTTGAATGCACGATCAACGGGATCGGTGAGCGGGCGGGCAACGCTTCACTGGAAGAATTAGTGATGGCCCTGCATGTTCGTTCTGACCAGTTGTCATTTGAAGTGAACGTAAATACGCGCAAGCTTTATCCAACCAGCCAGTTACTTTCAGAGATCATTGGGTTTGACGTGCAACCTAATAAGGCGATCGTGGGCCGCAACGCCTTCGCTCACGAGGCCGGCATTCACCAGCACGGCGTGATCAACAATCCGTTGTGCTACGAGATCATGACTCCCGAATCGGTCGGTGTTCCCAGTAATAGTCTCGTGCTCGGCAAACACTCTGGTCGTCACGCGCTGAGCCTGCGGTATGCGGAGCTTGGTTATTCACTTGAGCACGGTGATCTCGATGCGGCTTATCGTAGATTCACTGAGCTGGCGGATCGCAAAAAGCGAATCTACGATCAAGATCTAATTTCCCTCCTCAGTGCAGACATGAAACCAGGTGCTGAGGTGGCGATCGTTGAAGCTGTGGCGCCCCGCGCGCGGGCTTCAAGCTACAGATAGGCTATATGAAGATAACTGTTTTACCGGGTGACGGCATTGGTCCTGAGGTAACGGCAGAGGCTGTTCGTGTTTTGCGCGCTGTGGCTGCCATCCACGGTCATAAATTTGAATTTGTCGAAAGACCAGTCGGCGGCGTCGCGATCCAGCAGACGGGTTCGCCATTACCTGCACCCACGCTCGACGCGTGCCTGGCTAGTGACGCGGTCCTGTTGGGCGCGGTGGGTGCGCCGGAATACGATTCACTGCCTCCGAACCTCCGGCCCGAAGCCGGCCTACTTCTTTTACGCCGTGCCCTGGGCGGATTTGCGAATCTGCGCCCGGCGATCTCCTACGATGCAATTGCCGAGGCGTCTCCCCTACGTAGGGAGATCGCCATGGGCGCGGATATTCTGATCGTTCGGGAGCTGCTGGGCGGCCTTTATTTCGGAGAACCGCGTGGATTCTTTGGCTCGAACGGTGATTCCGTCGCTAAGAACACGATGAGTTATTCGGTGATGGAGATTGAGCGGGTGGCACGTATTGCCTTTGAAGCCGCGCTCAAGCGCCGCCGCAAGGTAACCTCTGTGGACAAAGCCAATGTACTTGAAACATCGCAACTCTGGCAGCGCACGGTTTCACGCGTGGCCCGCGACTACCCTGAGGTTACGCTTGATCACTTGTATGTAGACGCTTGCGCGATGCACCTGATTACGACCCCACTCAGATTCGACGTGATCCTGACTGAGAATCTCTTTGGAGATATTCTTTCTGACGAAGCTGCGGTGATCACGGGGAGCCTGGGAATGCTGCCATCCGCCAGTATCGGAGGTGCGGTTGGCCTCTACGAGCCGGTCCACGGTTCAGCTCCAGACATTGCCGGTCGCGGTGTTGCCAATCCGTTCGGAGCCATTGCGTCAGCGGCAATGCTGCTGCGCTACACCGGTCGACTTGAGCAGGAGGCGTATGATATCGAGGAGGCGATTCGAGTCGTGCTCAAAGCCGGGTATCGCACACCAGACATTGATGGCGCGGGAACCCGGTATATCGCCAGGACTTCGGAAATCGGCCAGCTAGTCTGCGACGCAGTTGATGAGATCGCCGATATGCGGCACGCGTACCATGCGGTCTGAGAACGAGTGTCGGGTGTCAGGTAGCGGGTGACGTGTGTCCAATTTTATGCCAAGCACTCTCTTCGAAAAACTCTGGAATACGCACGTGGTACATGAGCAGGCGGGGCGACCGTCGCTGCTCTACATTGACCTTCATTTGGTTCATGAGGTTACCTCGCCCCAGGCGTTTGCCGGTCTGCGCGCGGCGGGGAGGGGGGTGCGACGGCCGGACCGAACCTTCGCTACCGCCGACCACAATGTTCCCACTACCAATCGCGCGTTGCCTATCGCTGATCCTATTGCGGCTACTCAGATAGAAACGCTGAGGCAGAATTGTCGCAACTTTAATATTCAACTCTTCGATATCCATTCAGCCGAACAGGGAATCGTCCACGTCATCGGACCCGAACTGGGCCTGACTCAGCCAGGAATGACTGTAGTTTGCGGCGATAGTCATACCAGCACACATGGTGCTTTTGGGGCGCTGGCCTTCGGTATTGGCACCAGCGAAGTCGAGCACGTTCTGGCCACGCAGTGCTTACCACAGAACAAGCCGCGCACGATGCTGATTCAAACGCAGGGGGCCTTGCCGGAAGGGGTGTCAGCAAAGGACTTGGCCCTGGGCATTATCGGCCAGATTGGAACCGATGGGGCCAACGGACATGTCATCGAGTACGCCGGCGAAGCAGTGCGCGTGCTTTCGATGGAAGGTCGCATGACGCTCTGCAATATGAGCATCGAGGCGGGCGCACGCGCGGGGATGGTTGCGCCCGACGAGCAAACGTTTTGCTATCTTCAGGGAAGACCGTTTGCCCCAAGCGGTGCGGACCGGAACGATGCCCTGGCCTTTTGGCAAACATTCAAAACTGATCCCGGCGCGGCCTTTGATGAGGTTGTTGAGATTGACGCTGCCGGACTCGAACCTTTCGTGACCTGGGGTACAAATCCCGGCATGGTGGTACCCGTTTCGGGAAGTGTTCCCGATCCGCGCGAAGCGCGAACTGCTGCTGACCGCGGCAGCGCGGAACGAGCACTTGAATACATGGCGCTAGTCCCGCAGACCAGCATCGAGGACATCTCCATCGATCGCGTTTTCATCGGTTCCTGCACGAATGCCAGGCTTGAAGACTTGCGAGCGGCGGCGCGAGTCGTAAATGGATATCGAATCAGCCGCACCGTGAAAGCGATGGTTGTGCCTGGATCGCAGAATGTTAAGCGTGCAGCCGAGGCCGAAGGTATTGATCAAATCTTTCGCGAAGCAGGGTTCGAGTGGCGAGAAGCTGGATGCTCGATGTGCCTGGGAATGAATCCGGATATCCTGAATGCCGGAGAGCGCTGCGCTTCGACGAGCAATAGGAACTTTGAAGGGAGACAAGGCCGCGGCGGACGTACGCACCTGGTCAGCCCGATGATGGCGGCGGCGGCCGCAATTACCGGCCACTTTACCGATGTAAGGAAGTGGGAGTTTAAATGAGGGGGGGGGCCCGGTGTCGGTTTTTAGAATTGCCGATTGCCAATTGCCGATTGCCGATTTCTTCTGATTAGTCTTCATTCCTAGCATGGTAAGTGCGCTACAAAGAAATAATTGGCAATTGGCAATCGGCACCTGTAAAACCTGCCCCGCACTAATCTTATGGTTCCCTTTCGCATTCACACCGGTCGCGTCGCCTTGCTTGATCGAGCGAACGTAGACACTGACCAGATAATTCCGAAACAGTTCCTGAAGCGCGTCGAGCGGACAGGCTTCGGTGAGTTTCTCTTTCATGACTGGCGCTACCTGCCCGAGCGTAAACCCGATCCTTCTTTCTCGCTAAATCATCCTCGCTATCGCGGCGCCTCTATCCTTGTTACCGGCAAGAATTTTGGTTGTGGTTCTTCTCGCGAGCACGCGCCCTGGGCGCTCGTTGACTTCGGCTTTCGCACGATTATCGCGCCTTCCTTCGCTGACATCTTTGCGAACAACTGTCTTAAGAACGGTTTGCTGCCGGTCGTTTTATCGGAGACTCAAGTGGCAGAACTCGGGAAACGCGCGCAGGAGATTGAGGACTATCACGTCACGGTAAATCTGGAAGACTGCACCGTCACCGACTCGCAAGGTTTCTCGTCTATCTTTCTCATAGAGGAATTCCAGCGACGGTGCCTGCTGGAAGACCTCGACGACATTGGGCTTACCCTCCAACACGAAGCGGAAATCTCCGCATACGAAAGCAAACGCCCGGCCTGGATTCGATAGCCACCCAACGCGACGGCAAGAACGTCTTCCAAAATCTTCTATTGAACTAAGCCACCTGCTTCGTCGTAATTTCCCGGCGGAGGTTATTTCTTATGCGCAATCCATTTACAGCCGGACTCTTAAGTTTTCTTGTTCCCGGAATCGGGCAACTCTATAACGGGCGAATCCTGGCGGGCGTCCTCTGGTTAATTATCACCCCCGGTTTCTGGATCGGCACCGGAGGAACCCTGGGCTGGATTTGTCACATCGTCGCTGCGTACACAGCGTACTCGTACGCTAAGGATCATCCGGTGCGGGCCTGACAGCCGACTAGTAGTAGTGAATCCGCGTTACCTGCTCGGCCGTGTTATTCTCTCGGTCATCCAAACAATCCGTTTACGCTAGACCGCGAGATAAATGACCGAACCTCTCATAAACCCGCTCCGCGCCGGCATCCGTCTTGGTCCCACGGCTGAACCCTGCATCGTAGTAATCTTTGGAGCGACCGGAGATCTCACCCGGCGTAAACTTCTCCCCGCGCTTTATCGTCTCGCGCAACAGCATCTCATTCCAGCAGAATTTGCCATTCTTGGCGTGTCGCGCCAACAGATAAGTGATCAGGAATACCGCGGAAAAATGCGCGCAGCCCTGTCAGAATTTGGTGACGAAGATACGGTCGACGAAGCGGCCTGGAATAGTTTCGCCGAAGGGATCTTTTATATCGGCGGTGAATTCAAGGACGCGGAAATTTACACCATAGTGAAGTCGCGTCTCAAAGAGATCGACGAGCAGCGTGAAACCCAGGGCAATCGCATTTTTTATCTGGCCACCGCTCCGGAGTTCTTTGGACTCATCGCCAACCAACTCGCTCAGGCTAATCTGGCGCGGCCGGAAGGCCGGCCCTGGACACGCATCATTGTTGAAAAGCCCTTCGGTCATGATCTCGAAAGTGCGCGGACACTAAACATTCAACTCGCGTCGGTTTTTGAAGAGCAGCAGATCTATCGGATAGATCACTATCTGGGCAAAGAGACGGTCCAGAACCTCCTGGTCTTTCGCTTCGCCAACAGCATCTTTGAGCCGCTGTGGAATTACCAGTACATCGACCAGGTGCAGATTACTAATGCGGAGGCAATCGGCGTTGAAGGTCGTGGCGCCTACTACGAACCGGCGGGCGCGTTACGCGACATGATGCAGAACCACGTCTTTCAGCTCGTTTCGCTGATCGCCATGGATCCGCCAGTCTCTCTTGATTCAGACGATGTTCGAGATGAGAAGATCCGAGCCCTGAAGACTGTTCGTCCGATACCAGCGGACCGAGTCGATGAATATGCAGTGCGGGGGCAGTACGGCCCCGGTCAGGTGTTGGGAGAGACTGTCATTGGTTACCGCGAGGAGCCGGGAGTCGATTCCAGTTCCGCTACCGAAACCTTCGCGGTCCTTAAGCTTAAGTTTGATAATTGGCGCTGGGCCAATGTTCCGTTTTTCCTTCGCTCCGGGAAGCGCTTGCAGAAGCGCGTCACCGAGATTGCGATTCATTTTAGGGAAGGCCCACACAGACTTTTCACTGATTCTGACGCCCCTTTAGAACCTAACGTCCTTGTCATTCGCATTCAACCGAACGAGGGCATTACTCTGCGTTTTGGCGCCAAACTTCCCGGTCAGGCAATGCGCATCCGCTGGGTTAACATGGACTTTCGTTATGGTTCGTCTTTTGGGCTGAAATCACCTGAAGCTTACGAACGATTGTTGCTCGATTGCATGCTGGGCGATTCCACACTTTATGCGCGTCGGGACATGGTCGAACGTGGCTGGGAAATAGTGGCTCCAATCCTCGAGGCTTGGAAAAAACCAGCTCTTGATTTTCCCAACTATGAAGCCGGTTCATGGGGGCCACCGGCCGCGTCCGGATTGATAGAACGTGACGGAAAAGAGTGGCGCAAGCTTTAATAACTGTCAGCATCGCCGGACAATGAGGCATTGACACATAAGCGGTAATGAATACTGAATCAACAATGTCTTCCAGCCCGCAACAGACTCCGGTGCCGAACACCCTTGATGTCGAGGCGATTGAGCGGGTGCTTGCAGAGTTGTGGAAAAAAACGGCGGGACACAATCATGCTGTACGTGACGACGCTGTGTTACGCGCGCGAGCCGCTGACATAATGATCTTCTTGAATAACGAATCGTTATTGTTTGACACTCAGCAGATTATCAGTGAACTGGCTTCTTTCCATCCCTGTCGAGCTTTGCTGATGGCTGGTGATAGAGGCGCCGCCGCGCGTGACATCGAGATGTTCGTATCTGCTTTTTGCGCGGGTCAGAAACGCTCAGACAAGAGGAATCTTTGCTGCGAGGCGATTACTTTTACTGCCCGCGGACTTTTTGTTTCTGAGTTGCCGAGCGCTGCATTACCGCTGCTCGTGCCTGATTTGCCGGTATTTCTTTGGTGGCGTGAGAATCTGCGCGCGGAGGATAGAGTCTTCAGCCAGCTTTGTCTGGCCTCTGATCGAGTGGTAATCGATTCCGCTGATTTTCATGACCCTGTTTCGGACTGTACCGCCATCGCCCAACTCTTTAAGCGCCGAGGTGACGAAGCAATAGTCTTTAGCGATATTAACTGGGCCCGGCTCACGGAATGGCGGGCATCGCTGGCCAATTTTTATGACGTACCGGACTACCGCACAGCATTAAATCAAATTTCGGATGTGCGGATCGACTTTGTGGCTGAAACGAGAAATGCCTTAGCCGTTTCGTCACAAGCAGTGCTCATCGCCGGCTGGCTCGCCAGCCGCCTCAACTGGCAATTTGCCGGTGAGATGCAGCGATCGCCCTCGGGTTTAGCTTACCACTTTAGGAAAAATGATCGCTTCATCAAACTCAGTCTCAACGTGGTGCAGCGTCCAGCAATGAAATCCGGAAGACTCAGTCAGATTGAATTGAAAGCCTCTGAAGTGCCGGCCACTTTCCTGGCCAGCCGTAGCGAGGATGGCCTGCATTTGACGACGCATACGACCCTCGGTAAGCGCTCCTATCCGGGCCGGTTAGTACCTCTCAGAAATTGGAGTGCGGCCCAACTGCTGAGTCGGGAGATGGAGATCCTGTGCAACGACAATATCTACGAAGAAGCAATCAAAGTCGCCGCGAAAATGATGAGGCATCATGAGAACCGGGGATGGTAGCGGCTGCGCGAAAACCCAAAAAAGGACCTGTGCTGAGACCACAGCCTGCCCTTCATGATCCGCAAAGTGACGACAGTAAATCGTGAACTCTGTTACGCTTCACTTCGGTCGCGCAGGTTGTTTCTGGGGAGGGTGCGCACGTGGAATATCACCATCATCGACCACCACCTGGTTGTTCTGTGATTCAAACTTTGGTGGGCCACGACGGAGTGCGGGAGGCAGCTTGGGGGTGGGAATTTTTACGGTCGCAATCTCTTCGGTGCGTCGTAGGATTGCACCGCCACGACCGGCGACCCAGATGTTAGAGCCACCTCGGTAAGCGACTGAGAATAGTGGAGTGCTGGTAATCGTTGGTTGCATCTCCCACGTTTGACCCGCATCTTTACTGTGCAGGATTCGGCCCTGGTCTCCAGTAACCAAGACGTCGTCCCGCCCCACAACTCCGACGGCAAAAAGATTGGTAGTCAGGCCGCTCTCAACATCCTTCCAGTTGGCGCCGCCATCATCAGTGCGGAGAATGACTCCCCGGGCGCCCACCGCATATCCTCGCTGGGCGTCAGCAAAGGTAAGAGCGTAAAGCCATTCTTTTAAGTTCCGGTCAACCCGTCTCCAAGTCTCGCCACCGTCTTCGGTGCGTAGGATGGTTCCGTTTGACCCCACGGCAATGCCACGTCTCTCATCAGTAAAGCGCACATCTTCAAGCCAGCTAAAAGTGTCGGCGCGCTGGGCCTGCCAGGTTTCCCCGCCATCTTTTGTGTTTAGAATTGTTCCCCGCGCTCCCACAATCCATCCCTGCTGGGGCGAGATGAAGTCGATACCGAACAGATCTTCGCGAATTTCTATCGCAACCTGCGACCAGGTAACGCCGCCATTCACCGTCCGCAGGATGGTTCCTTTGTCTCCCACAATCCATCCCTGCTTCTGGTCGATGAAGTCGATTGCGTTTAAGGGCAAGGTGGTAGGTGACGGTCGCACGGTCCAGCTTTTTCCGCCTGAGCTGGTAAAGAGGATCCTGCCGCGTGAGCCCACAGCCAGTCCGCGAGAGCCATCCAGAAAGATGATGTGTGCCAGGTCGTCACGCCCGCCCTCGGTGAGACGCCTCCACGAAAGGCCGCCGTCGTCGGTGCGGACCACCAGCCCGTCAGCGCCCGCAGCCCATCCTAACGATTCATCCGCGAAAAAGACGGTGGCCAGCCTGGGACTTGTGCGGACATTGACGGGCAGCCAAATGGTTCCACCGTCGCCGGTGGTCAGAACCACGCCATTATCGCCCGCAGCCCATCCCGATTTGTCGCCGGTAAAAAAGACGGAAAGAAGATCTGTGGTAATCAACGAATTTATTGACCGCCAGGTGTGACCGCCATCACCCGTTTCAAGAATCGTTCCTCCGTAACCAACAATCACAGCTCGCTTGAGAGAACTAAAGGCGACGCCAGTCAACGTTGAACCGCTAATGCCAGTATGCGGTTTCCACTCGGCGCCACCGTTGCTGGTGACAAGAACCGTGCCCTTTGAACCGACGGCAATCCCGGTCCTGGTATCAACAAACGAGATACAGAAGAGGTGGGCCGTCGTGGGAGCGTTTTGTTTCTTCCAGGTAACACCGCCGTCACTAGTTGAGATAATCGCGCCAAAGCTACCAACCGCCCATCCGCGCAGAGGATCATTTTTAGCGAAGGCCACAGAAAAAAGGTGGTCTCTAACGCCGGTGAGTCTGTGAGTCCATTTCCGACCGCCGTTGGTGGTGGTCAAAACTACGCCGCGCGCTCCTGAAATCACTGCCCGCGATCTGTCCTGGACGTAGAGGCCGTAAAGCGTTGTGTTGGCCGGAGACTCCTGCTCTTCCCAGTCAAAGCCGCCATCCCGTGTGCGTAAAATTACACCATTGGCTCCGACTGACCAGCCATTGGTTTTGTCCTTCGCGAATCTGATGGCATTAATTGAATTGCCTTGAGGCAACGGATTCTGCCACTCCCACCCGCGCTCGTTATATTGGGCCAGTGACCGAATCGGGCAAAAAAGCAGCAATGCGAATAACAGAGAGATCGGTCCGTACCGCGATAAGGGCAACCCTGAGCGACTTTTGAGGAATAATGGGTTCAAGACTCGATTTTCCGTTCTAATATTGACAACTGCCGTTGGGGGAGTAACTCTTGAGTATCGGAAGAGGGATTATAGAGATGAAGCCGCGCTAAAGCTAATCCTCGACAATCGCGGTACCGTGCATTTGAATCCGAAGTTCAGAGTTCATCCTTTAGGTTGCGGCGTCGCCGAGCGGACAAGCTAAAGTTTGATGAACTCTAAACTGAGCCAGGAATCGCGCTTATCTATTTGACCCGCGGTGCGTGATGACGACGATCAATTCTCCATTGGCCTGAACTGAATTTGAGCCTGGCAATAGTAAGAGCATGCGCCTTGCCACAGGCCCGCCAGCGCCCGTTGAAATGCCTGTGGCCCTGATTAGCATTCCCCGTTTCAAAAACCGCAGCCGCGCTTTCCTCCATTCTCGAATTCTCCTTTTCAGAACAGTTAGGCGCCGCGGCAGGGATCGGTTCAGTCTCCTTCTCGATATAACTGATACTGAGAAAGAGAGTGCTCCCCAAGTTTGGATTGGGCAACGCCTGTCTCAGTGGCGCGGGCACTACGATTTCGTTACCCTGGCAGTCGATAGCGAGCCCCGGAGCGATAATCACATCACCGCTGCTCCTGGAAACTTCGAGTCCAAAGACTACTCCGAAGCCATGCAGATATCGGTTATGCCGTTTCAGTTTTTCGCGAAAGTATTCTTGTTCAAGCTCGAGGTCTTCGGTCGTCCAGAGCCTTCCCGAGAAGAAGCGGTTCCTTTTTAAGTAGCGAAGCGAGGCTATCATGTAAGTAGTGAGGCGGAATTAGTCGCTGAAATCTCAACGGTCCCAACCCTCGCTTCAGCATCGCGCAAAACTTCCTCGTCAACTCGCCCAAGGGTAGCGATGCTTCTCGCCGCGTGATCGACAGCTTCCTGAACGAGGTGCCCAGCGTGCCCTCGAGTCCATTCCCACTCAACCCGGTGTCGGCTCGCAGCCTTATCGAGACGCTGCCACCAATCGTGATTAGCTTTTCGACGAAAACGTCCACTCATTGTCTCAACGACGTAGCGTGAGTCGGTAAACAGGTGAACGTGGCACGGCTCGCGCAAAGCTTCCAAACCCACAGCCGCAGCGGCAATCTCGGCTTGCTGGTTGGTCGCATTGCCGAGATAGGCGCCGACCGAGCGCCAGATGCCTCGAAAACCAAGTAAAGCTACGGCGGCTGCTCGCGCTTTAGCTCGGCCGTTACCAAGACTCGATCCATCGCAGAAGATGGTCACGTCTTTTGGGGGCCGAATCGTGCACGGTTGTTTTTGGTTTTTTGACGACTTCAAATTTATTCCATTTAGCAGGGTGTTAACAGATTATGAGTTAGCGACTGACTCGGTCTACTCGTTCACTTTCAGAACTGCCAGAAATGCTTCCTGCGGAATCTCAACGCGCCCAACTTTCTTCATCCGCTTCTTACCTTCCTTCTGTTTTTCAAGCAGCTTGCGCTTACGCGATATATCACCGCCGTAGCATTTCGCGATTACGTTTTTCCCCAGGGCCTTCACGGTTTCGCGCGCTACCACCTTGTTGCCGATGGCTGCCTGAATGGGAACCTCGAAAAGTTGCCGCGGGATCAACTGCTTCATCTTCTCCGTCAACAGTCGGCCTTTCGCCTGGGCGGTGTCTCGATGAAGCACGAGGGAGAGGGCGTCCACAGGCTCGCCGGCAACCAGCACGTCAAGTTTGACAAGATCGCTCTCCCAAAGGCCCGCCAGACTGTAGTCGAGTGACGCGTAGCCGCGCGATACGGACTTCAGGCGATCGTAGAAGTCGAGCACAATCTCGTTCAACGGCAGTTCATAAGTAAGCATCACCCGATTGCTGGCAATATATTCAAAGCCCTTCTGAATCCCGCGCTTCTCTTCCAGCAGCGGCAGGATCCCGCCCAGGTACTCGTCAGAAGTCAGGATTGTGGCACGAATCACCGGCTCTTCTATTTTAACAATGCGGCCGGGATCCGGCATCTTAGCCGGTGAATCAATGTCTGTAACCTGCCCATCGGTTGTTGTTACCGTATAACGCACACCCGGCGCCGTGGTTATTAAGGCCAGGTCAAACTCTCGCTCCAGGCGCTCCTGCACAATTTCCATGTGCAGCAGCCCGAGAAAGCCGCAGCGAAAGCCGAAGCCAAGTGCGGTTGACGATTCAGGCTCGTAGAAAAATGATGCATCGTTTAGTCGAAGTTTATCGAGTGCGTCCCGCAGCTCTTCGTACTGGTTCGTGTCTACCGGATAAAGCCCCGCGAAAACCATGGGCTTGATCTCCTGGAACCCCGGAAACGGTTCTTTGGTGGGGCGAGCAGCCTCGGTGATAGTGTCGCCAATCTGAACGTCCGCCACCTCTTTAATGGAGGCGGTTAGGAACCCCACCTCGCCGACTCCTAACTTATCAATCGGCGTCGGGCGCGGTTTATTTACTCCTAAGGTCTCGACCTGATAATCGCGACCGGTGTTAAAGAACCTAATCTTCATTCCCGTGCTAATGGTCCCGTCAATAACTCGAAACAGAACGATCACTCCGCGGTAAGAGTCGTACCAGGAATCGAAGATCAAGCCCTTCAGCGCAGCATCAGGATCCCCCTTAGGCGGGGGCACATCGCGCACGATTGCTTCCAGGACCTCAGCCACGCCTTCGCCGGTTTTGGCGCTGGTGAAAACTGCATTATGGGTTTCCAGTCCGATCAGGTGTTCGATCTGTTCGATTGCCTTCTCCGGTTCAGCCCCGGGCAGATCGATTTTATTGATCACCGGAATAAGTTCCAAATTGTAGTCGAGTGCCAGATAAGTATTGGCCAGCGTCTGTGCTTCCACGCCTTGGGAGGCGTCGACTACCAACAGCGCGCCTTCGCAGGCTGAAAGCGATCGTGAAACTTCGTATGAAAAATCGACATGGCCCGGTGTATCGATCAAGTTCAAAACGTAAGCCACGCCGTCTGGGGCTGTATAATTGAGTCTCACTGCGTGCGACTTGATCGTTATGCCACGCTCGCGTTCGAGGTCCATGTTGTCAAGAATTTGGTCGGACATGTCGCGACCAGTGACCGCGCCTGTGAGTTCGAGCAGACGGTCTGCCAGCGTCGACTTGCCGTGATCGATGTGGGCGATGATGGAAAAATTGCGGATGCGTTCAGGAGTCATAGAATAGGTCCGTTGTCAGTGGTCAGTTGTCCGTCAATACGGAGACGACAACGAACTACTGACTACTGACTACTGACTAACCTCAAGTTTAGGTGTGACGAGGTTGCAATTTAGCTCCCACAGGGGCTTCAGTCGTCCAGATGCGCGTCTACGTAGGCGCGGGCCTTCTCGGGCGTGTCAACGGTTCGCGCGAAGTCGGAATTCTTCAACAGCCAACCAACGTGATTCCTGACAAAGCCCGAATAGTCGTCACTGGGCGAGCCGTCTGACTCAAACAGTCCGAGTCTCGTCATTACCTTTGAAAAAAGGGCAATGTCGTTAGCGGCGCCGGCAGCATGAAAGAGCTTATGTTTGTCATCATCAGACATTGAAGAGGACGACTCCTCATCTGAAGAATCTGTCGAGCTGTTACTGTTTGAGGCGTGGTCTGTATTCGTATTTATGTTGAAGTTTGAATTGCGGTTCGACATGGGTGGAAGACGCTCGTAAAAAAAGTACAGGCCCACCGCGGCCACCGCGACTACAAGCAAACCGAGACATCCTGCACTTCCGCAGCCAATGGCGATCTTTTGGTTGTTGGTCATTGTCTTCTCAATAGATGAATTCCCGGCGTCCCGGCTTCAAACTGATCAGCTTTCCTTCTTCATCCAGGCCAGACAGCGCTTTAAATGCTCCCGCATGTTGTCAACGCTATCGTGATGGGTGTCACCGTGCCCGGGGAGTACCCACTCAAAATCGTAGCGCAAAAGCTTTTCCATGGAACGCGTTTGCTCGGGCCAGGAATACCAGGCCACGCTGCGAAAGGCTGTCAGGGTTTCCCGCTCCGGTGACCAGGCCAGATGATCTCCAGTAAATAAAAACTTTTGCCGGTATAAGAAAACCACGTGTCCGCGGGTATGGCCGGATGTCGGTATAGCAATCAGATCGGCGTCCATCCTCTGTTCTTCGTCACCCTCTATAATTCGTTCGAGTCCCAGCCTGCGCGCGCCATCTGCGGCATGCATGATCCGCTCGCAACCAAATTTCTCGGCAAACAATTCATGGTCGGCGACGTCATCGCGATGGGTTAACAGCAGGCGATCGATTCCGCCCAGCGCCGCGATTCTCTTAACGAGTTGGCTGGCGAAGCGCGGCGAATCGATCATCACATTGCCGCCTTCCTTCTCCGGACGCACAATCAAGTAGCTCCACGCACCAAAGCTTGACTCAGAAGTAAAGCCACAGAAATAGACGTTGTCGGCAATCAACAGCGGGAAGGCGTCGATTCCGATATGCGCGTCGTGTTTTTCCGTGGCTCCGATTGATCCGGTCGGACATGCAACCAGGGCCATCAGCGCCCGGCGATTTTCCTCGTCCGTTAGCGGTTGATGATAAACGCTACACTGCTCGCCATGGTCGCGAAATATCGTAGGCGCAAGTTGGCTACACGTGTCACAGTCGATGCAGGAAGCATCTACAAAGAAATCGCCACTAACGTTTTGCGGCAGTCGCCGCAGGACATTTGCCATTGTGGAGAACCGTTGAGTCAATAATGGCGCAACGCGCGCGCCCATTCAAGTTTGAACTCGAGCGGTAGTGCCCTAAGTTGAAGAGTACTTTGGAGGCTCGGATTTCTCTGTTACAGGACTGGAAGCGCTAGAGAGTGTGTAAAATCGAAAAGGGTCTTCGGGTAATTGCAGGTTGGGAAGGGGGCAAAGCGCAGCGCGCCCCCGCTCAAGATTCGCGCCTACTCAAACCTTAAACATATCCTGGAAAGGGAGTTCTAGCAGCTTGCTAGCCTAGCTCGGTAACCGCCCAAAATCCGCGAGCAGGGGGGCCAGCGTGTCTACAATCCCGTTGTGGGCTGCGCCGTTGCTCGCGATGATCCCGTTACGGTTTTGCACTTCGGGTGAATTGTATATGAGCGATTGGCCAAAAAGATCCGTAAGTCGACCGCCCGCCTCGGTCAGGGCAATTTCCGGCGCGCAGGTGTCCCACTGCTTCGTGCGCGGCGAGAGATGCACGTAGAGGTCACACTGTTGTTCGATGATCAGACCTACCTTGATCCCTACCGAGCCACGTCGAATCTCCTCCTTGACCCTAAAAGCTTTGACCACTTTGTCCATCCGCGGGCTGCGGTGAGATCGGCTTGCGGCCAGACGCATGAGCGAAAGCTCTTTCTGATCGGACACTGCCGCTCGCTCTGGTTTCAGATCGGGTCGCATGATCCAGGTCCCCTGACCTCGGACGGCGTGGTAAAGCACACCCGTTAAGGGTTGATGGACGACGCCCAGCACGCATTGTCCGTCCTGAGCCAGACCAATCTGCACCGCGAAGTCTCCATTACCGTCGATGAACCCATTAGTGCCATCGAGAGGATCAATCATCCAGACTCTTCGTTTGTCGAGGCGGTGTGCAGTGTCCACCGATTCTTCAGCAAGAATGCCATCGTTGGGAAACTCTCTCCGCAGCGCTTTAACGATCAACTCGTTTGCAACACGGTCGGCCTGGGTCACCGGCTCCCGATCATCGAACCCAATCTTCTGTTCAATCTGCAGCGCTCCTCCATAGAACTCGAGGATGGCGGCCCCGGCCTCGCGGGCGAGATCCAAGGCCACGCGAAGCTCGTGGTTGAAAGTTGGTGATTGAAGTGTTCTCGTCATTCGGTCTCTCTTCGTTAACGGGCAACGCGCGGCCCTAACGAACCAGACCATACACGAAAGCACACGAAATGACTCGAACTAAGGCCTCTGGTGGCTAACCCGTTTCTCGCTCTGCCGCTTCACGAATGATCTCCAGGGTCTTGTCTATGTCCGCCGGCGTCGTTCGGAAGTTTGTGATGCAGGCCCGCAGCGCAAACCTGCCGCCAAGAGTCGCATTGGACAGATAAGCCTCGCCGCCGCGTTGCACCGCCAGCATCAACCGAGTGTTTAGTCGATCAAGTTCCCTGTCTATCAGGGTTCGCTCCTCTAACGACGCCGACGCCAGACTAGCCTTCGATCCTCTGGGCAGGTAACGAAAGCAACAGATGCTCAACTCTACCGGCGCCAGCAACTCAAAGTCGTCCGCCTCTTGAACACATCGCCCCAGGTATTCTGCCAGCGCGTTGTCTTCGCTGATCGCCGCGGCTATTCGAGCTAAGCCGTAGTAGCGAAGGGTTAGCCAAATCTTCAGGGCCCGGAATCGGCGCGACAACTCTATTCCGTAATCCCAGAAGGCGAAGGCCTCGTCCGTATCGGGCTGCTCGAGAACCTTGATGTAGTCGGCCTCATCAGAGGCGAAGGCCGCCCGCGCAGCAGCGTGATCGCGAAACAGCAGGCAGCCTGCGTCGATAGGAACATAAAACCACTTGTGCGCGTCCAGAGATATAGAGTCAGCGCGGTTGAGCCCGGCGAACAGCGATCGCTTCCGTTCGTCAAGAGCCGCAGGCGCACCGTAAGCTCCATCGATGTGAAACCAGAGATCAAACTCCGTTGCCAGATCTGCGATTTCATTGAGGATCCACTGCTCCGGTGTTTACGGTCCCCGCGCTGGCCACCAAGCAAAATGGTCTCATCCCGTTTCGCAAATCCTCCTGAACCTGTTCGCGCAACGCTCGGACATTCAAGTGAAATCTATCGTCCGACTCAATCGTCCGCACTTGATCGCGTCCAATACCCAGGATGTCGGCAGCCTTCTGGATCGACATGTGCACTTGATCCGAAGCGTAGATCGTCATCGGCGGGCCGCAACTCCAGAGACCCTTGCGGGCAATCGCTTCTTTCGCTTTCGTGCGGTGGGCGATAAGCATGGCTGTCAGATTGGCCATGGATCCGCCGCTGGTGAGCAAGCCGTGAGCTTCGTCCCTGTAACCGATCATCGAGCCCAGCCAGCGTACGACCATCCGTTCGAGCTCCGTCGCCGCCGGCGCAGATCGCCAGGCCGTTACGTTTACGTTGAGTGCTGAAGCAATTAGATCGGCAAAGGCTCCGGGGGGCGTACCCGGAGAAGTGATGTAACCAAATTGGCGCGGATGGCCGTTGTGGCGGATGCCTTTAATGATGGCGCGGCAGTCGGCAAGCAACTTCTCCAACGGCTCTCCGGCGAGCGGAAGACCGGATTCGAGGTGCGCGATCGTTGGGCCGCCGGAGGTCTGCGGGAAAATCGGGAGATCAGAGACTTGGCCAAAGTACTCTGTCACAAGCCTCGTTACCTGCGATGAAAGTGAATCGATCTCCGCTTTGGAGAGTTCCAGATTAGACTGGCGAGAATGGGTGGTCTTTTCTGTTTCGCTCATTTGGGCCCGGGAGCGATTGCCACCAGTAGCGATAACCGCTCGCCGCCCATGTTCGTAACGCCGTGCTCGACGCCGGCAGGAGCAAACACCAGCGCGCCGGCCGTTGCGTTTCGCTCCTCACTTCCGACTGTAAACTTGCCCTCACCTTCGAGCACAAAATAGAACTTGTCGGCGCCCTGATGCGCGTGCGCACTTTGCGTCTGGTTCGGTTTCAGACAGTTGAGTCCGACCACTATGTGTTCACCCTGCCAGAGTGTGGTCTTATAAAAGTTTTCAGCTCGCGGGCCCGCGTGCTCATGCCAGTCGAGAAAATGGTTCATAACAGGTTCCTTAACTAATGATTTGAAACTGAAACTATCATATAGCCATTGAGGCATGAAGGGCGTTTGCTGCGCGTGACAGTGGCGGTCATAGTCCGGTGTCGGCTTGTCCTTTCTGCCTCTTACTTCGACCTCATGTTCTCCTACATCTGAGGCACGGGCTGAGTGACAAAGGCAGGCAGCGGAGTAACCACTCTGCTGCCCGGCACACAAAGAACCGGACATGGTGAATTGCGCACAACTCGTTCTATCTCAGAACCGAGCACAGGTGTCCCGCCAAAAAGCGACGCGTGCACATTGGTTCCAATTACGATCAGGTCTACATCCTTCTCTGATGCCAATCTAACGATCTCTGCATACGGTCGTCCCTCCGCAATATGCGTGATTGCCCGAGCGCCATCCTCCCGCGCCAGCCGGGCCATACGCTCCTCCACGTAACTGCGTAAACGAGTGAGCGCCGTCAATCCACCTTCCGGAAACATCACCGACACCTGCTCAAAGTAGTCGCCGATAGCGTAAACAGCGTGCAGCTCCGCTCCGGTTTGACTTGCCATCTGAGTTGCTACCAGAGTGGCCGCGCTTGATGAGGGACGGAAGTTTGTGGCAAGCAAAACTCGATTGAGACGCACTTCGCTGCGGCTGCCCCGATACTCAACAAAATCATGCTGCGGCGGGCGAATAGTGAGCACCGGGCAAGGCGCCTCTGCAATTATCTCCTCAGCGGTGGATCCCCAGAGCGCGCGCGTCAGTCCCTTGCGACCGTGTGTTACTACCGTCACCAGGTCGATTTCGTATTCCCGCACGGCGCGGGCAATTTCCGGCGCCGGCTCTCCGGACACAATCACGGGTTCGACTTCCAGGCCGGCAAAGAGAGGATCCGCGAGCAAGTCTCTAACCTCGGTGCGCAATTGCAGCAGCCAACCATTCTCATTTTCTTCCAGGACATGCGGGGGCAAGGCCAGGAGATTCGGCGGCACTGAGGCGGCCTGTACGCTGAAAAGCACAACTCGGCCACCGCCGCTGCGCGCGAATGCCGCGGCGTATTTCAACGCGGCAAGTGCGTGGGGCGTAAAGTCCGTGGGGAAGAGAATGTTTCTGAAAGGAAACATGATTCGATTCGTTGTCAGTAGTCCGTGATCAGTACGAAAGCGACTTCACAGATTTTGTGTTTAGCTAACGGGCCGGAGTCTAGCAAGAAAACCAGTGGGCGGGCAAAAGGTGAATTAACTCGGAATAGCAGGAAGGATCTGACAACTCAGGTCATCCCCAAAAGGACAGCTCGAGCCAGCAAATTCGCAGGTGCTGGGCTTGAACTGTCAATTCAAGGTTGAGTGGCTGGGAATCTTGAGCGGAGGCGCGCTTCACTTTGCCCCCTTCCCCCCCTGAAACTACCGCGCGTCTTTGGGGTATCAAACGGTCGCTACTACCCGCTCCTCGGTTCTGATGTTTGAGTAACATGAAGATGCGTCTGCCAACTACGCCGCAAATCGCTCGCCATTCCTCTGGCTTTTTTTCTTCGTTCCGTGCCAAACTCCGCAAGCAATTCCCTCAGCAAGAACAGTAAACAACCGACTGACAATGCAGAATGAAACACGATCCACCAATTCACACGAAATAACACAAAAAACATTTCGTGATGGTTCGTCTGGATTCGTGGATCGATTTTTTGTTTCGTTTAAAAGGTTGGCCTACAAAAGACAATGAGAAGTTGTTTCACAAGAGCACCGGGATCAAAGAATTGAAACCAGGACACTGTCTGGCCCGGGAGGCTTTCTAGCGTGACCCTGTCGCTTCTGGCGCTCGGATTTCTCGTCCTGCTTGTGGCCGCTTACCGGCTTTATGGAGGGTGGATCGCCAGACAGTTTCAACTCGACGATGCGCGCACAACTCCTGCTCACCAGGTGAATGACGGCGTTGACTTCGTTCCCACGAGACCGTTCTATCTTTTTGGACAACACTTTTCTGCTATTGCTGCTGCTGGCCCGATTGCCGGACCTATTCTTGCCTGCCAGGCGTTCGGATGGCTTCCCTGTCTTCTCTGGATCGGTTTGGGCGTAGTGCTGATAGGGGCTGTTCACGACTTCGCGAGTCTGGCAGCCTCAGTTCGCCACGGCGCAACTTCTATCGCGGAGATTACCCGCGAACACCTGGGCGGAGGCGCCGGGCGGGCAATGATGGGTTTCATCTGGATAGCGCTGCTCTACGTCATCGTTGCGTTCGCAGACATCACCGCCGGAACCTTCACGGGCGGCTCCGAGGAGTTGCGAGCCGCGACGGTGAGCTTCGATGCTGGGGGCGCCGTGGCGGCGGCAAGCGTGATGTACCTGGCGCTTTCGCTCCTGCTCGGCCTGGTCCAGCGCTACCTTAATCCGCCGCTTTGGCTTGTCACGCTCATTTTCGTTCCCGCAGCGTTTGCGCTGTCATGGGTTGGAACCATAACTTCAAACTGGTTTGTGCTTGATCACAAAACCTGGGGAGTTCTAATCATTCTTTATTGCGGCGTCGCCTCGATGGTCCCCGTCTGGGCCCTGCTGCAGCCGCGTGGTTATCTCGGCGGATTTATTCTTTATTCTGCGCTCGCCTTGGGCATCGTCGGCATATTCTTCGGCGGCTACGAAATCCAGCAACCTGCTTTTAAGGGCTTCGATATTGGCGGGATGACGGGCATGCTGTTTCCGTTCCTGTTCGTGACTATTGCCTGTGGCGCCTGTTCAGGTTTTCATGGGCTCGTTTGCTCGGGGACAACTTCGAAGCAGGTTGATCGTGAGTCGCACATCCTTCGCGTCGGTTACGGTGGCATGCTGGCCGAAGGATTTGTGGCGCTGATCGCGCTGGTGACGGTCATGATAGTCGCGCAGGAAGCCCTGAGTGGAAAAGCGCCCGGAACTATTTACGGGAACGGCATCGGACAGTTTCTCACCCTCATCATTGGCCAGGATAAACTGGCCTTCGCCATCACCTTCGGCGCCATGGCTTTCTCCACATTTGTGTTTGACACGCTGGATGTCTGCACGCGTTTGGGTCGCTATATAGTTCAGGAGCTCTTCGGTTGGAAGGGTCGACCAGGTGCTCTGGTGGGAACCTTGCTGACGATGGCGTTGCCTTTTTACTTCATCGTCTTCGCGCCGCCTAACTCCTGGTTAAAATTCTGGACGCTGTTCGGGGCTTCCAACCAGTTACTCGCCGCGCTAACCCTGCTTTCGATATCAGTCTGGCTTTATCAGGCTCGCCAGCGGATCGCTTTTACGCTCCTGCCGATGATCTTCGTCCTCGTGATCACGCTCTGGGCGCTCATCTCGCTCGTCATTGGTAATCTCCTCGTCACCAAAATCGGTTCCGGGCAGTTGGATATCGAGTTGATAAACGCCATAGCGGCCGCCGCCCTGGTAGTATTGGCCCTCTACCTGGCTGTTGTCGCACTGATTAAAGTCCGCAGCGATCGCCAAACCGGTACGCTGGTAACCGCCCACTCCGCCACTAGCCTCGAATAAAGGAACAAACGCTAATCTTTCACCACTCGGTAGAACTCACGCGCGAAGTGGAGAACCACTCGACGTTAGTCTTCCTTCTCGACGTTGCCGTATTCCTTCTTAAAATGGAGCGCGTACGGTGGCGACGTGACGATCGCGGCCACCGAGTGCGCCGGTAGCGCCTGCAGGATGGAGCGCGTGTCCTGCTTGATGCCACCGGCTTGCCCGGTGGAGTTTCACGTTTGCTGCTATTACGGCAGCGATTCCATGCAGTAAGGATGCCACCGGCTTGCC
>JALZJF010000255.1 GCA_030859905.1 Acidobacteriota bacterium | reverse complement strand
TCGCCTAATGCTGGAGCAACTCAATACGGAGCAGACATCATGGCCTCCACTAAAACAGTGGGAGGAAAGAACCATAGATGTCAGCCCAGAGGGTCTCCATGCACACCATCAAAGAAGTCTTACGCTTAACGGCTGCTGGCCTGAGCCAGCGGCAGATCGCTCACAGTCTCGATTTGAGCAACGGCGTGGTCGCCAAGTATCAGGCGGCCGCACAGCGCGCTAGTCTGAGCTGGCCGCTACCTGCGGAGCTGGATGATGAGGCATTAGCACACCAGCTCTCGTCAAAGTCCAGCGACGGCACCGACGATCAGGCCACAAACTCGCGCCGCCCGCCACTGGACTTTCTCTACATTCACACACAACTAAAACGCAAGGACGTGACACGCCAACTGCTCTGGGAAGAGTATCGCGCCGAGCAACCGGCTGGTTACAGCTACACCCAGTTCTGCTTTCATTACCAGGAGTGGAAGTCACGCCTCAAACTGGTGATGCGGCAAACGCATCGCGCGGGCGAGAAACTCTTCGTTGACTACTGCGGGCCGACAGTGCCAATCGTCAACGCTGTCACCGGTGAAGTGCGCGAGGCCCAGATCTTTGTGGCCGTGTTGGGAGCTTCCAATTACACCTACGCCGAGGCCACCTGGACGCAGGGGCTGCCCGACTGGCTCGGCTCGCATACCCGAGCCTTCGCTTTCCTGGACGGCGTGCCGGCACTGGTGATCCCTGACAATTTACTCAGTGCCGTTACGAAGGCCTGCCGTTATGAGCCGCTACTGAACACTTCGTACAACGAGATGCTGGTCCACTATGGCACGGCTGCACTGCCAGCGCGTCCTTACCGCCCAAGAGACAAGGCTAAAGCAGAGGCCGGAGTATTAGTAGTCGAGCGTTGGGTTCTGGCGCGTCTGCGCAAGCTAACCTTCTTCTCGCTCTTCGAACTTAACCTGGCCATTCGGCGACTGCTCGATGAACTCAATCTACGACCCTTCAAGAAGCTGCCCGGCTGCCGCCGCTCCCAGTTCGAAACTCTCGACCAGCCGGCGCTACGCCCGTTACCCGCGCAACCTTACGAGTACGCGGATTGGCGTCGCGGACGAATGGTGAGCATTGATTATCACGTGGAGGTGGAAAAGCATTTCTATTCCGTACCCCATTCGCTTTGCCGGCAAAAGGTGGACGCGCGCCTGACCGAAAAGACGGTTGAGTTTTTCCACGCCGGTAAGCGCGTCGCGGCCCATGTTCGTTCCCGGCGCCAGGGCTCGTATTCAACCAATGCTGAGCATATGCCCAAGGCGCATCGGGCCCACATGGAATGGACCCCGGGACGATTCCTTAATTGGAGTGTCGAAGTGGGCCCGCACACTCGCGACCTGGTCAAGCATCTGCTGGAGCACAGACCACACCCGGAGATGGGCTATCGCAGTTGTCTCGGGTTGCTCAACCTGGCCAAACGCTTCGGCTCCACTCGCCTCGAGGCTGCCTGTCAGCGGGCCATGGTGCTCGGCTCGCCGACGCGCCGCAGTGTGGTCTCGCTCCTGGAGCAAGGACTGGACCAACAACCGCTGCCAGAGACAGCAGCGATACAACCTGCATTGCTGCACGAGAACATCCGCGGCCCCGACTACTACCAGTGAAGGGCTGACCCCGCAGAAAGCCCGCGAGCGCGAGGCTGTGGAAATGAGGAAAAGTCTCGCAAAAAACGCGCACTTTCCCACAGTTCCACAGCCACTGCTACTGGACTAAACATAAGAAATAAAACTAAAGAAGGAGACGACCCGCATATGCTGCTTAATCAAACTCTCGACCAACTCCATCGCTTGAGGCTCAACGGTATGGCCGCCGCCTTTGCCCAACAACTCCAACAGCCCGATACTCATGCCCTCTCTTTTGAAGAGCGTTTCTCTCTGCTGGTCGATCGGGAACTCACGGAGCGGGAGAACCGCCGCCTGACCCGCCTCTTACAACTTGCCCGTCTCAAACAACAGGCCTGCGTGGAAGACATCGATTACAAACACCGCCGCGGCCTGGAACGTAGCCTGATGGCCACCCTGGTTACCGGTGACTGGATCCGCGCCCATCACAATCTTCATCTCACTGGTCCTACCGGCACCGGCAAGTCCTGGCTCGCTTGTGCCCTGGGTCATCAGGCCTGTCGCCAGGGTCTCTCTGTTCGCTATGAACGAGTCCCGCGCCTGCTCGATAGTCTGCGGATCGCTCGCGGTGATGGCACCTTCTCCAAGCGCCTCGCCCAACTGGCCAAAACTGACCTCATCGTCCTTGACGACTTTGGTCTCAAACCGATTACCCAGAGTGAACGGCATGACCTGCTCGAGATCATTGAGGACCGTCATGCCACTCGCTCGACGATGATCACCAGTCAGTTACCCATTGCTCACTGGCATGAATATCTCGGCGAACCGACCGTGGCCGACGCCCTGCTCGACCGTCTGCTGCACAACTCTTACAAACTGGAACTGAAGGGAGAATCAATGCGCAAGCGACAAAATCCTTGACGGCCAACGACTCTAAGCGGTAAATAATCTCCAGCCAGTGTTAGGCGACGAACAAACTGCTCACGATGCTCCGGAACGCTGCTCACGATGACCGGAACCCTGCTCACGTTGCGCCGGAATCACTGCTCACAATCGCCGGAATAAGCAGCTTTAGCAGCGGTTAAATAGAAAAAGCCGATCAAGCTGGACTTGATCGACCAATTCCAGGTGCAGGTTGTGGGCGTTATGGGCGAGTCTTTCGTTGCTGGCTGCTTCTACCAGGGAAGAGGGGTCCCAGACCATTGCGTCGGTTGGGCAGCTCGCGCCTCCTGTCGACGCGTTGCTGACGGCGCGTTTCCCGATTCTCGCGTTGGCGTTCTCTCCCGAAACTTCTGGCGTTTTGGCGCAACGTTCGCAGCGTAATCAGTTGCTCGGGAGTCAGTACACCTCGAATCTTTACTTCACTCAGCACTCTCATGCGCATCGCGGCTGCCTGGGAGGCTGCAACATCACGCAAACGTTGTTCGACCAGGCTCTCGTCGGGATTGTCGGCGTCCAATGCTTCTTCGAGCGCCAGGTTCGCTTCGCGTAAACGCTGATTGATCGTCGCTCTCTCTCCTTGCAAATGCTCCCGGATCGCGCGAATCCGCTCACGCTGTTCCGGGCTTAGATTCAATTCTCTGATTGGGTCATCACCAAATGGACGCTGTTGAGAGTCGGGTTGTTGCTGTTGATGGGCGCCGAACGAATAAGAGGGAGACGCGACGAGCACCGAAGTGGCCGCCAGCAACGATAGAACTGTTTTCTCTATAATACTCATGATCACCTCAGGTTAATTATGTCTGGCCTCACTTCCCTCGAGACCAGTTAGGACTACTGATTGATTCCATCGCCCAAGAGATCAGGATCCGTATCATCTTGCGGAAGTATCAACCTCAAATCGGCAGCCAATTGTTCACGCTCGGACTTTGTAAGCGGGCCACGCCCAACCTTCGGATTGGTGGCAACGCGTTCACTTGATCGGTTGGAGCCTCTTCTTTGAGGCTTCGCTTGCTGGTCGTTGGTCGCAGTCACAATTGGGCGCTTCTCAGTCTCCGGATCCGGTAGCTTGGATTTCAAAGCCTCTGCGATCTCCGCTTGCAGTTCCTTCTCAGTGTATCGTTTTTCGTCTGCAACGATGACAGGGGTTGGATTCTCGAGAAGATGGGCGAGCGCGAGGACGGAGACTGCACAGAATAGAACAGAAGCGAAGGCTATCGAACACTTCATCCACAAAGGCGAGAGTTCCAAGAACTCTCGGATAGCAGCTATCGCCGATGGCTTGCCGGGATTAGACGATCTGTCAACTAACGCGGCGGCAGCGACCGAAGTAGCCGTAGTAGCGCCCAGCGACTCTTGGCGCCAAGCGATGACGGAGGATCGGATCTGTTTGAAGGCGCCGAGTTCCGATTCACAGACAGCGCAATTTAGAAGGTGCCGGTCAAAATCCTGCGCCGAGCGTACGTCGATTTCTCCATGGAGAAAGGCAATCAAATCGTTTCCACGTTCGCAATTTGGGGTATCGAGTATTTTAAACATCCCGGTCTGTTACCTCGCTGCTTCATCACCGAATTTCTGAAGTCGCATTTGCAACTGTCGCATCGCTGTGTAGAGACGACTCTTCACGGTGCTCAATGGCAAATCCAGGGCTTCAGCGATCTCTCGAAAAGTCAGCTCTTCGAATTCTTTCATCAATACAACCTGGCGTAAATCCAGAGGGAGACTGTTCACCGCGCGTCTAACCGCATCGACGCTTTCCCTGCCCTCAGCCATTCGAGCAGGAGAAAGTTCTAAAGGGGAAGAAAAGCTTGAGGCATGCCGTACCTCTTCGTCTTCAATCGCCGCCTCACTTCTCACCTTCGCTCGGCGTTGACGCGTAATGCACTGGTTTACCGCAATCCTGTGTAACCAGGATGAGACCTTCGCTTCTCCACGAAAAGCTCGCAAGTTCCGAAAAGCCGCAAGGAACGTCTCCTGTGTTGCGTCTCGCGCGTCTTCCTCGCGACCAAGCATGCCGTAGGCAAGCGCAAATATCCTTCGCTCCCAGCGATGTACGATCTCGCCGAAAGCCTCAGCATCTCCTGTTAGAGCACGCTCTACGATCTGCTCGTCGCTCGTGGCGGTTTCCATCCTGTCTTAGTTTCGCACCACTCGTCCTGCTTTCCATTTCTTTAAGTCAAGCGCGGACTAAAGCTTTGCGCTCACCAGTTTAGACGCAGTCGGCCGCTCTGAGGCCGACAAAACACCCGGATTCTGATAATCCGACCTTTATCCATACAGCAAAAACCCACTTTTCCCTCGTTCTGAGCCTTTCTACCACCTCGTTGGGTACTGCCCATTGGTGCAGGATCGTTAGTTAAAAGCCTCTTGAACAATGAGTTAAACGATGTATAACCATTGACAATTTACGGTTGACTCGACGATAATGGCAAGTCAGCCGGACTCCGACGTCCAGCTCTTGCAACAACCTTCCTTGAATTACCTCGACTTCGGACAACGTCTCAGTAGGCCCTATTTAATGCTTGTGAACCTTGGGCGCATTCGCCTCCTCTACATAGTTCTTGGCGTGCTGTTGCTGGCTGGCCTTTTGCCACTCGCCTTTGCAGGCATACTACTGTCGAGTCGGAGCGCGCAGGAATTGCGCTCCGTGGAGGGACGTTATCAGGCCCAGTTGGTGCAGGACAAGGCGCGCCAGATTGAGCTTTACGGACAGAGGTATCGAGACGTAGTGTCAGGTTTGGCAAGGGCGTTCGAGATCTCAGGCGGAATTAGTTCCTTAAACTATCGAGGATACGATGCGAAGCTGCAGAAGACGTTGCAGGAGGATCCTAACTTAATCGCCCTCGCTATATGGCCGGTCGATGGAGAACTTCACAGGGCATTTCAGCCAGACGTAATCAAGCGCGAGGAAGTCGACGAGCGGGTGAGCGAGGTGCTTGCAACAATGAGTGGTAAAGGCCTGGTGGTGGGCCGGCCACAGATTATCCGTTCGGGTCAGGAAATGGCGCTCACTGTCGCCGCGCCGGTAATGGGTGAGGATAGCGATGTGCTGGCGGCGGTTATTGCGATCGTTTCATTCCAGGAAGTCTTTCTGGCTGTTCAGCAACGAAGCGCCAAGAGTGAGCGCGAATTGCTCGATGCCGGTTTGCCCGTTGTCTTTGTGGTTGATCAAAACGGACGTGCTGTGGCCCATCCCGAGGCCAATGTTGCTTTCTCGTCAAAGCCGATGACCGATCTCAAAGTCGTTCAGGACTGGCAGGAGGCGGGTGGTCAGGTGCAATCAGCCCTGGCTCCATTCAGTGTATTGCGGGACGGGCGCAAACTGGAGATGCTCGGATCCTATGCGACCGCGGAACTGGACGAGAACTCCCTCCGGCTTGGCGTGATCGCCATTCAGGACGAAACGGCTGCCTTAAGGTCCGTAACTGACATGCGTTGGCAAACACTTTGGATAAGTCTGGTTGCCGGGTTACTGACGATTTTCATGGGGTTCTTCTTTGCCAAAAAACTAACTAACCCGGTCCAGGAGCTGGCCGCCGGCGCGCATCGCATTGCTTCGGGCGACTTTTCTCAGCGCATCGAAATTAGCAGCAAGACAGAGCTGGGAGATCTTGGCAGTTCTTTCAACCTCATGACGGACCAGCTTGAACGGTTCATCCAGGATCTGCAGTTCTCCGCGGAAGAAAACAGACAGCTCTTCCTCGGAACGGTGAAGGCGCTGGCCGCGGCTATCGACGGTAAAGATCCCTATACACGTGGTCACTCGGAGAGAGTATCGAGAGTGTCGGTAGCAATCGCACAGCGATTAGATCTACCTGAAGATGAATGCGAGAAGATAAGAGTCAGCGCCTTGCTCCACGATGTGGGCAAGATTGGAATCGACGACAGCATTTTGAAAAAACCCGCGGCCCTGACAAATGAAGAGTACGAGATAATGAAGCAGCATCCACAGAAGGGTTACAAGATCCTGTCGCAGATTCCCGCGATCAAAGATTTTCTGCCGGGAATGTACATGCATCATGAGATGATCAACGGCCAGGGTTATCCGCAGGGACTCGAGGGCGACGAAATTCCCCTGATGGGCCGAATTGTGGCAGTAGCCGATACCTTCGACGCTATGACTACTGACAGGCCCTACCAACGGGCAATGAAGTTTGAAGAAGCAGTCGAGCGCATACAGAGTTTTGTTGGCACTCGCTATGATGCCATGGTAGTCGCTGCCTTCACTGAAGCGTGCAACGATGGCCAGATTCGACCGGGCTCGGTGCGGCTGAAGAAGCGAACGTCCGCAGAACCACGAGTTGCGGCGGTCCCACCCGACCTGGTTACCGAGCCCGAGCCCGTGCCGGTAATATAGGCTGCGAGGTCGAAGCTTGCGACTGACAACATAAACGATCCACAAAACGACACGAAGCAGCACGAAATCTTGTTAGTGCCGTTTCGTGTGATTTCGTGGATCGCGCTTGACGTAAGTTTTGGCTGGTGCGAGAGCTGCGCTTTTCAAAGTAGCCCACTTAATGAAGCAGCCGCGTCCTTTTTGTGAGGATGCGGCTGTTGTGCTTATAATAAAAGCCTCAATTATTCTAATTTTTTATGAAGAGATCACACCGGGGTTCCCGCGAGGGCAGCCCGCGTGGCGTGGAAGAAGCGGAACAACTCTATGGGGCTTTTTTGGAGACGCAAAAATAAGAACCAGTTTGTAACCCTGGGCCTTAACGAACCGCAGGTTAGTCAGAGTCCTCAAGACGAGCCCGTTACCTCGCCGAGCACTCCGGAGCGAGAGGGCGTGCATGATGAAGAATCACCGCCCGCCGTGGTGGAGCAACCCTTGTTAGAGCCTGTCGCAACTGGCGCCGGACCGGCTCCAATTCCAATCCCAGCTCGAGTTTCAGAGGCGCCGGGCACAAGGGAAACAAGAGCCAAGCCGGCCCAGGTTGAGCCGCGATTGCGCGAGGATCCATTGGAGCAGAAACCAGTTCCCAGTCGTTCGCCGTTTGCGACGTCGATCCTGGGACTGAACCTCACAATGGAGGAATTACAGGCGCAGGAAGCTGCGCTCGAGCAGGAATTCGCAGCTCGTTTTCGAAGAGCTGTCGCGGCCACGCGTGAGTCGCTTTCAGAACGGTTAGACACCGCCTTCCAGGGCCTCAAGGAGATCGATGAGAATTTGCTCGAGGAACTTGAAGAAGCGTTGATTGCCGCAGACATCGGTGTGGCGACAACACAGCACATTCTGGAAACAGTCAGACGCGGGATTGCCCGGAAACAGATCAGTGATCTCGATGCGCTCAAACGAGCAATTAAGAATGAGCTCTTGAGAATCCTGCGAGCGTCAGAGAGTCAGGGAGTGGCCTCCGAAACGACGGTTCCGCAAGGTGTGCTTCCCTACGTCATGATGATTGTGGGAGTGAATGGTGTAGGAAAGACAACCACGATCGGCAAACTGGCCCAGCGGATCAAGGCCGAAGGAAACGATGTGCTTATCTGTGCAGCCGACACTTTCCGCGCGGCTGCCTCGGACCAATTGGCGATTTGGGCCGAGCGCACGGGAGTTCCACTGATTCAGCAGAAGCAGGGAACTGATCCAGCCGCAGTGCTCTTTGATTCCCTGAAGGCGGCCAAGTCGCGAGGTTCAGACGTTTTGATAGTTGATACCGCGGGCAGGTTACACAACAAATCGAACCTGATGGCGGAGCTGGAAAAGATGAAGCGAGTGGCGGGGAGGGAAGTTGAGGGTGCGCCTCATGAAACTTTGCTGGTAGTGGATGCGGTGACTGGCCAAAACGGGCTGGAGCAGGCGCGGCAGTTCCTTAAGGTCGCGGGTGTCACCGGAATTGTCCTGACCAAACTGGACGGCACGGCAAAGGGCGGAATTGCGGTGGCCATAGCAAACGAGTTGAATTTGCCTATCCGGTATGCCGGCATCGGTGAGAAAGTCGATGATCTGGTGGTCTTTGATCCGGAGCTTTACGTGAAAGGACTATTCGAATAGGAATTCGTGCAACAGACTATAGCGACAGCGAGTGGCGCGATTGAGGAATGGAGTGACACGGATCATCGCATGATGACCTGTGCTCTGGTCCTGGCCGCGAAAGGAACTGGCCAGGTAAGTCCTGGGCCTCTCGTCGGCTGCGTGATCACGACCTCCGAAGGGGAAGTCATTGGGGAAGGTTTCTACGTTTACGAAGAAGTAAAGCATGCCGAGACCCTGGCGCTTGAGCAGGTGGGAGGCAGAGCCAGAGGCGCAACCGCGTATGTATCGCTGGAACCTCACGCGCACTTTGGAAAGACATCGCCCTGCACTGATGCTTTGATTGCCTCCGGGATAAGACGCGTGGTTGCGCCTATCGAGGATCCAAACCCAAAGGTCTCGGGGCGAGGCTTTGATCATCTGCGATCAGCAGGCCTGGAAGTCAGCAGCGGACTGATGGCTCGGGAAGCGAAGAAGCTAAACGAGAAATATTTCCACTTCATGAAGACCCGGCGGCCCTTTGTTCATCTGAAATTGGCCACGTCTCTGGATGGGAAGATCGCCACTCGCACGGGCGATTCGCGTTGGATCACGGGCGAGGAATCGCGTCAGCGGGCACATGAATTACGGCATGAGTACGACGCAATCTTAATCGGGGCAGGCACGGTACTAGCCGACAATCCTTCCTTGTCTGATCGTTCTGGCAAGCGCAGGAGAAAACCGCTTACGCGCGTAGTGCTTGATGAAAGACTGCAAACTGATCCCGAGTCTCAGTTGGTGCAGACCGCGAAGGAGGCGCCGCTTTTGATATTTACGGGTGGCTCGCTTGAAACAAGTAAGGCCGAAGCCTTGCAGGGTCTAGGTGTGGAGATTGTGCGGAACAGTTTTAAAGGACGCGATCTGCCGGCAGTCCTGGACGAACTGGGAGAACGATCGTTGCAGAGCGTACTAGTTGAAGGCGGAGCATCTGTGGCCGGGAATCTCATAGATGGCGGACTGGTAGACAAAGTCACCTTTTTTCTTGCGCCGGTGATAATTGGGGGTCGAGACGCTCCCAGCGCTATTGGCGGTCAAGGCGTCGAGAGGCTAATTGACACGCTGGACCTGGTCGACGTCGAAATGGTCCAGCGAGGCCGCGATTTTGAGGTGACGGGGTATCCCAGAGCAAGGATGAAGGATGAAGGATGAAGGCAGAAGGGCGAGAAAAGGCCGCGATGCGTCTACGCTTCATCCTTCATCGTTCACCTCTCATCCTTCCAAACGTCTGGGTCAAAACTTTCTCAGCGACAGCCGGGTCATCGATCGCATCATTCAGGCATTAGATCCTAAGTCGGATGAAACGATTATTGAAATCGGCCCTGGGCGTGGAGCACTCACCGCTCAACTCGTCGAAAACGCGGGCCCGCTGGTGGCAATCGAGTTTGATAGGAACCTGATAGCGGGGCTGTTGGAAAGGTTTGGCTCAAGCCAGAACTTCAAACTCGTTCAAAGCGACGCACTGATTACCGATTTCTGCTCCGAGATAAAGCCTGCCAATCAAGCTCGTCTGGTCGCTAACCTTCCTTACAACGTTTCCACTGCAATTCTGCAGCGCTTAATCGAGCAGCGACGTTGTTTGACGGAAATGGTCCTAATGCTGCAGAGAGAAGTCGTTGAGCGGATCACCGCGCCAGCAGGTTCAACCGATCGCGGCTATCTCTCGGTTCTTGTGGAAGCTTACTGCGAAACGGAAAAGCTTTTTGATGTAGCCCCCGGAGCATTTCGTCCGGTGCCGAAGGTGTGGAGCAGTGTGGTTAGGTTGACCGTGCGGCCGCATATTGCGGCGGAGATCAAAAATGACACTTTGCTATGGCAGGTAGTCAGCGCCGGATTTGCTCAGCGACGAAAGACGATTCTCAACAACCTCCGTTCGGCGCCTCCCCAGTTGCAGGAGTTAATCAAACTGCGCGGAGGCGCCAGTATTGTGCTCTGTCAGGCAGAAGTCGATCTTCGCAGACGCGCGGAAACTCTGACACTTGAAGAGTGGGCACGAATCGCCCATTCAATCGAGTAGGAGGCGCGGGCTCTTGCCGACTTCCGATGATGAACAGAGGTTGCTGACAGCAAAACACGATCCACGAAACGACACGAAACCTCACGAAAATGGATGCCCTAATTCGAGTGTGATTTCGTGGATCGCTTTGATGCTTCTATTGTGCTCACCACTTTTTCAGCAACCCTGGGTGAATATCGAAAGACTTAAAATCCGTGATATACAGATAGCGGTTTCACTATCTGATTCCAAACGCACTTCATGACTGACCAGGAGCTAAAGCAGATCAACAACCTACGCGAATTGTTAGAACAACGCGCAGGCGAAGTCCCGAATAAGCACTTCCTTTTTTCGGAAACCGACGGCCGGCGATTCAGCTACGCTGAATTTGTTACCGCGGTGAACCGGACGGCGGCGCTTTTAGTCTCGCAGAACGTCCAGAAGGGCGACGTTGTTAGTCTCTTAATGCTGAATAGCGCCGAGTATATCATTGCGTATTTTGCCTGCTGGAAACTGGGCGCTCTAGCCAGCCCCTTAAACTCTCTCCTGAAACCACATGAGCTGGTTTACATCATTTCTAACTCCGAAGCTAAGGTCGTATTAGTTCAGTCGGAATTCTTGCCAACCATCGAGGGCATTCGCAGTGACTTACCCGCGTTGCGCGCGGTGCTTACATTCGACGATGAGGTACAAGCCACCCGCGACGTTGAACCAGCGCCGGACCTCCCCGAAGCTCATGTAAACAAAGATGATGGGGCGATCATAATCTACACCTCCGGCACAACCGGGAAACCAAAGGGCTGTTTGTTAACTCATGGAAACGTGATTGCGAACGCCAGGCAGATCGCTCATTGGCTTAGTTTTACCGAACACGATCGGCTGCTGACGATAATGCCCCTCTTTCACATGAATGCTGTTTCAGTGACCACAATGTCCGCGCTCTACTCCGGCGGTTCGACCGTGATTAGTCCCAGGTTCTCCGCCTCGCGGTTCTGGGAGATCATCTCCAATTATCAGATAACTTCTTTTGGTTCCGTGGCGACGATGCTCTCGATACTCCTCTCTACCTATCCGAACGGAGTCCCAGACGGGCTAAAAACTGATCGGCTTCGTTTTGCAATGTGTGGCTCAGCGCCCGTGCCGGCCGAAGTACTGAAGCGTTTTGAAGAAACCTTCAATTGCCTTGTTATCGAGGGTTATGGGCTTTCTGAGTCAACTTGCCGGTCAACCTTCAATCCGCCCGACGAGCGTCGCCGTGCCGGGTCATGCGGTCTCCCGATCGGGAATGAAATGAAAATTGTGGACGACGACGACAGGGAAGTGGGGGAGGGTGCGTTGGGAGAAATTGTCCTGCGCGGTGAGAATGTGCTGAAAGGGTATTACAAAAATCCTGACGCGACCGCTGCAGCATTTCGCAAGGGCTGGTTTCATACAGGCGATATCGGTTACCGAGACCCGGACGGTTTCTTCTACATTGTCGATCGCAAGAGCGACATGATCATTCGCGGCGGTGAGAACATCTACCCGCGCGAGATCGACGAAGTATTATACCAACATCCGGCGGTGGCCGCGGCGGCGACTATTGGCGTCCGTAATGTGCTTTACGGCGAGGAGGTGGCGGCTTTCATCGTGCTTAAAGAAGGAGTGTCTGCAACCGAAGAAGAGGTTATCGGATTTTGTCGTGGGCGGTTGGCTGACTACAAGTGCCCTAAGACTGTTCATTTCGTAAAAGACATTCCCAAGGGTCCAACGGGAAAGCTTTTGAAACGTGAACTGGGTGGCATTCTGCTTAAGACACAGTGAATCGCCATTCCCAACTCTCGATAGACTCCAAAGGGAACCTGATTCTTCACCTCACGGAAAAAGGCGTCAGCACGATCTGGCCGTCCTTAATTAGTTTTCCAAAACGGTCTCGCTGTCAGACCTGTTCGAGCCGCATCCTGCTTTGGCGCGTCGGTTTCAGTCGATCCAAGACCCACGCGCCCACCAACCAAAGTGCGCAGAAGGAAACCATCAGAGGTGAAAACCATTTCCCGTAGAGACCATCCGGGGAAAATTTTTCAGTAGCCGCGTGAAGCATTTCGCTGTTTGGCAGCAGTCCTGCTTCTGAGAATTCGTGAAAACTATAGATAGCGACTTGCAGTATGAAAAGCAGGAGAAAAATGCTGGTTACCTGGAAGAATCTCTTCACATTGATTAGGTGACCGAACCGAGCCCAGCCTAGGGCAAATGCGCTGGCAGCCAAGAGCCCCAAAAGTGCGCCCCTGATCATCTGCGGCTCGCGGACTTGTAGCAATAAGAGCGCAGTTTCCATACCCTCCCGCGTGATCATCAGAAACGTAAAGAGGAATACTCCGGCGAGAGCCGCGACCCGTGAAGTTCGTGAGGACATCTCTCCCAAACGGCTGGCCATTTTCTCCTGCAGCTTCGGTCCGGTGCGCCACATGTGAATTACAAGTGTGCCTACCATTAGGATCGCGACGACCCCAAGGACCGCTTCGCGCAATGCTTCGTTTCCGAAAAACTGACTGGCATATTCCGCCAGCGTTTGTCCGAAGAGCCTCACCAGAACTGCATCGTCTACACCGTTCTTGAGCAGGTAGCCCAAGCCAGCGCTGACGGAAAGAGCCAGGACAATTGCGACGTAAACAGCCGGCGTAAGCCACCTTTGGCCAGATCTCCGGAGGTAGGTAAGGATAACGGCCACGAGCAAAAAAGACTCGAACCCTTCGCGGAGAACAATAATGAAGGAATTAAGCATTGGATATTTTTCGCTTCCCGATCTGAGATTTTGGCCTATTAGGCTGAAGAGTACCTGGGCCCTATTCCCCATGCAGGACCGACTATAGTCTAATTGAAAATAAATTTCAATTTCAGTTGAGGGGGGGGAAGAAAATGTTTATTGAGCAGTGAGCGGGATAATTGCCAGGTCTGCCCGAACCTGGCCGAGCTGCGTGGACGCTGTAAGGCGTACCGGCAGGCGACGCTTGTCGTCACTGATCCACACTCGGAAGAGGTACTTATCTGGTTGGGGATCGTCGGTGGTGAGTGAAAGCTGGATGGCCGGTATGCTTTCGGAACCGACTTGAATCGTTTCTCGCTTCAAGGAGGTAATGAAGAGAGTTTTGGGTTGGTTATTAACCAAAATTGAGACTGCATTGCGCCGAGGTGGAGTGATGTTGAAGGTTCTGGCCAGATAGAAAAATGAAAGATATTCGTGCGTCCCAACCGGGATTTCTATCCGCTCGCCTTTATCGCTGGTTGCAGTGCCGTAGTCCTGGTTAATCGTAAGCGTCTGATTCAGCCGGCGAGCACCTTCTGTCAGGTTCATTTCGGAACGAAAGGGAAGCAATGTTTTCGGATCGACGTAACTGCTAATCTGATTGTTGGCCAGGAAAAGGCGCCGCGCTGCGTTCGTAGTTTGCGCCCGAAGCGTAAACAGCAAGGCGTCGCGATCGAAGTGACGGGCCCGGGCGCGCACCTGAAACGCCGCGGTGCCGGCTGGTAGTGTGATGTCTCCCAGGAAGATTTGATAGTTCAGTTGTTCGCCAACCTTGAATGGCAGGTTCTCCAGGTTGCCGTGGTCCGACTCAGCCGGGGGTTGAGGGGGGACCGCTGGTGTCGGCCCTGCATTGGGGGGCGTCACTCGTGTAGTTGGAACTGCAACAGGCTTCACGAATTCTGCTCCGGCGAGCTCTGCACGAACTTCACCCGCGCCGATGCGGGCCGTGATCAGAACCGGAACATGCCTTTCATCGTCGCTGAAAAAGATCCGGATGCGATAATTATTCGCCCGAGAATTATTGGTCACGCGAACCTGAGAGACAAGGGTGTTGAATGATCCCACAGGCGTCTTGATGGTCTGACGACCCGTCACTTTCACCTCAGCTTGATAGTTTTCCGTTTCACCTCTCACCGTCAGGTAATAGGTAGATCCTTCAACCAGCGGCAAAGCCCTGAGCCGGTAGATTGCGGACAGGAAGTCGTAGGTACCAGCAGGTTCGTTAAACGCCCTTTCCGTGTCCGACGTGCGGCTAGCCTCTCGTACCACTTGCTGAGAACGAAACGGTAAACCAGTCGCCGGATCGACGTAGGTAACGTAATCATTGTTGACGGCAAATAACGCCGCGTGGACTAAGCCTGTGGTCTCGACATGAGCGCGGAGTTGAATTCCCTCACGCCCGAAGAAAACACCGCGGGCACCCACCTCAAGCTCGATATGCGCCGCGCTGATAAAGTTTGAAAATGAAACGTTGTAGGTCAGCCGCTCACCTGTGCGGTAAGGGGCCGGAGAAAAAGGGAGAGAAGCTGAGTCACTCTTGGTTGGCGCGGTGGGGTCCATGAGGGCCAGGACCATGAATATGAGGTGACAAACAACTGCCAGCTTCAAACTTTGCTTCACCTTTGCATCTTAGTTTCAAAACGAGGCCAGAGCAATGTCGCAGACGCTGCCCGTTACCCCAATTGTAACACGCAGGGACAGCTTATCAGTTCCGCTTCCTGGCGGAATGAAGCGTCAAGCCAGCCCTGATTCCATCTCTTCCAGTATCTGCCCGGCTGCTTCTACGGGGTCTTTGGCGCTGGTGATGGGACGGCCTACAACAATGTAGTCCGCGCCGGCCCGAATCGCTTGAGCGGGAGTCATTACGCGTTTCTGATCGTCCGAGGAAGCCCCCGCCAGACGTACACCAGGCGTCACAATCAGGAAACCGGAATTCATTACAGCGGACCTCACTACGTCCACTTCATGCGGAGATGCGACGACCCCATCCATACCACAGGCTTCGGCCAGGAGGGAAAGTCGACGCACTTGGAGTTCTGGTTGGGAGCCGATACCTATCTCTGAAAGCGCAGTGGCATCGGAGCTGGTCAGAACCGTAACGGCTATTATTGATGGGCGTTTGAGACCCTCGTTGGTGGCAACTTCTGAGACTGCGTCGGCGGCGCATCGCATCATCTCGCTGCCCCCCGAAGCGTGCACATTGAATATTGAAACACCCAGCCGGGTTGCCGCGACTGCGGCGGATGCCACAGTGTTCGGGATGTCGTGAAACTTGAGATCGAGAAAAACCCGATTGCCCGTCCTCACGAGCTCGCTCACAATCTCCGGGCCAGCCGACGCGAAAAGTTGAGACCCAATCTTAAACATCCCGACCATATCGCGCAGAGTATTAACCAGCACCAGGGCTTGTCGAGTTGAATCCACGTCGAGCGCAACGATAAGTTTATTTTTGGCGATCAGGCGCATACTTCAGAGTCTTCTCAGAGGCCGGCCAGCTCTTTCGCGCGGGAGCCGACTGCCACATCCAGCGAATCGAATCCTTTCAGGGCCATTATTTTTTCCAGTCCTTCATTGATCTCTTGCGCTATGCTCGGACCCTGGTAAATAAATCCAGTGTAAATCTGGATCAGGCATGCTCCGGCGCATATCTTCTCCCACGCGTCGTCTACTGTAAAAACGCCCCCCACGCCGATGATCGGGATCGTTCCGGACGTGAGGTTGTAGATCGTGGCAATCATGACAGTCGAGCGCTGCCGGAGCGGAACACCACTCAAACCTCCCTCGCCGCATGCGGCAAGTTCTTCTTTTGATGTTCGCAGGCCCTCGCGACTGTTGGTGGTATTCGTTGCGATAAGGCCGGCTACCCCAGTTCGACGAGCTACCTCGACGATTTGTTTCAGGTCTTCCCGCCCGAGCTCGGGTGCTAGCTTTATCAGTAGTGGCATTGGCCGGTCAGGTAAACTCTGCGCACTCAATTCACGGTTTCGCGTCTGCAGGGCGTGTAACAACGCTTCGAGTTGTCCCGGTTTTTGCAGCTCTCGCAAACCCGGTGTGTTCGGAGAACTGACGTTTACGGCTATATAGTCAGCGACCGGATAAACGATCTCAAAGCTTCGGAGGTAATCCTCGACAGCCCCTGCGAGCGGCGCATTCTTGCTTTTACCGATGCTGACACCCAGAACACAATCCGGCCGATTCGCGGAAACCCGCCGTGCAAAAGCAGCCGCTCCCTTGTTGTTAAATCCTGCCCGATTGATCAGAGCCTTGTCTTGCGGAAGCCGGAACAGACGAGGGCGTGGATTGCCGGGTTGCGGCTCATAAGTGACGGTGCCGGCCTCGATGAAACCGAATCCCAAAGCCGCGAGAGATTCCAGGGCGATACCATTTTTATCAAAGCCCGCAGCGAGACCAATGGGATTGGAGAAGGTCAAACCAAAGCGCTGGAGCTCCCCTATCGGGCTTCGCTTAGGCCCCGGCGCCAGTAGACGGCTGGCAAGAGGGGGCGCCAAAGAAAGTGAATGCAACACCAATTCGTGGGCGGCTTCCGGGGGCAGGCGAAAGAGTATCGGACGTAACAGAGAGCGATAGAGCATGCAGGGCCGCGGTTTATGTTGCTTCGGTCTTCAAACACCGGAGACTAACAGAGCACTTTCATGGTGGCAACCTTGATAGCCCTCCGTACGACAAAACCGAAAGTTGCTTCTCGATGAAAACGACCCGTCGTATACTACGGACGTCATCATGAAGAGTATTGTTACTGAAATTGCCAGAGACGTTTACCGCATTTCGACCTTTCATCCCGACTACGGCATTCAGTTCAATCAGTTTCTCATTAAGGATGACGAGCCGTTCATTATGCATACGGGCCTCAGGAAGATGTTTCCAATCACGCTGGAAGCAGTAGGTTCGATTATTGATCCAGCGAAGTTGCGCTGGATTGGATTCAGCCACTTTGAGTCTGACGAGTGTGGGGCGCTAAACGAGTGGCTGGGGATCGCGCCGAACGCGCAGGCAGTTTGCAGCTTTGTGGGAACAATTGTGATGGTGAATGATTTCGCCGACAGGCCGGCGCGCCCCCTCAACAATGGCGAAGTGCTCGAAATTGGCCGTCATCGCCTGCAGTTTTTAGCAACTCCTCACGTGCCGCACGCCTGGGATGCGGGTCTCTTCTTCGAAGAGAACGAGAAGACGCTTTTATGTTCCGACCTCTTTTTCCATCCAGGAGATGCTGAAGCGTTAACTGAATCAGATATTGTGGGGCGTGCAAAAGCGGCAATCATTGAGGGTCTGTCGACGCCGCTTGCTAATGACATGCCTTACACCCCCTACACCGACAGCACTCTGCGTCGGCTCGCCGCCCTGGAACCGCTAACGCTGGCGGTGATGCACGGGTCTTCGTTCCGAGGCGATGGTCGCGTGGCGATTCTGGATCTGGCGGGCGTGATTAAGGAGGCACTGAGTGATGAGTGATGACGGAGAGAATGAGTAGCGCGTAATTAGGATGAGTGATGAGGAATGAGGGATGAGTGCGGATTGCGCTTAGGTTCGGCAGCTCCGTTATGTGGCGAATGTGTAGAGTAACTTGTCTCCCATTGACTCTTCTTGTTAGTATCCGGTGAAATGGAGTTTGTTGAGAAAGCGCGCATTATGGATGGCCCTCGGATCAATCGCGCGCTTGCTCGTTTGGCGTCGGAAATTGTCGAGGAGAATCACGGCGCCGGTGATCTTTATCTCGTAGGAATACGCCGCCGAGGAGTTCCGCTTGCTGAACGGATGGCGGATAAGATTGCGGACCTTGAAGGCGCCCGCCCACCCGTCGGCGTCCTCGACATCACGCTGTACCGCGATGACCTCTCAACGGTAGGAGCTAAGCCCATTGTAAATCGCACAGAACTTCCTGGTGACATCGAAAGCCGGAACATAGTGCTAATAGACGATGTGCTTTATACCGGTCGCACCATTCGCGCGGCCCTTGATCAGCTGATCGATTATGGCCGTCCGCGAAGAGTTCAGTTGGCCGTGTTAGTCGATCGCGGCAAAGAGCATAGGGAACTGCCCATTCAGGCCGACTACATTGGCAAGCTTGTGCCTACTAAAAAGAGCGAAATTATTAAAGTAATGCTGCGGGACTTTGACGACGAAGAAGGCGTGGCAATAGTGGAGCGACCGCCAGCGGAAACGGGATGAGAAGCGGCCAGTGATGGCCGCTTTTTTTTTTGGTGGCATAGACTTTAGTCTGTGTCGTTGAGAATAAAATGAGGGACTAAAGTCTGTTCCACCGTGAGCACCACTTTTAACCGCAAACATCTGCTGGGAATTCGCGAACTGTCGGCGGAAGAAATCACGCATCTGCTCGACACGGCTGAGACTTTTCGCGATGTTTCCCGCCGCGAGATAAAGAAAGTGCCCGCGCTTCGCGGGCGAACGGTCATTAATCTTTTCTTTGAACCCTCCACACGCACGCGAACTTCTTTTGAGATTGCAGCCAAGCGACTTTCCGCTGACGCGGTGAATATCAGTGTGTCGACTTCGAGTGTTTCGAAAGGAGAAACGCTTCTGGATACGGCACGCAACCTCGAAGCTATGGCCCCGGATTGTATTGTGGTCAGGCATTCAATGGCTGGGGCGCCACATCACCTGGCACGAATGTGCAACGCTCCGATCATTAACGCCGGGGACGGGTTTCATGAACATCCAACCCAGGCGTTGCTGGATGCCCTCACGATTCGCGAATACAAGGGTCGCATCGAGGGCTTGAACATTGCGATGATTGGCGACATCCTTCATTCAAGGGTAGCGAGATCGAACGTCCATCTACTTACCAAGCTAGGAGCAACCGTCAAAGTAGCCGGTCCGGGTACGCTCGTACCAGCGGAGTTTGCCGAACTTGTCGAGCACGGTTTGCGCGTTGAGCAGCGGATCGAGAAGGCAATCGAAGGTGCAGACGTAGTGATAATTCTCCGGATTCAACTTGAGCGCCAAAATGCAGCATTTTTCCCTTCGATGCGTGAGTATGCAATTCATTATGGTCTTCATTCCAGCCATCTTGAACGTGCCTCGCCGGAAGTAATCGTGATGCACCCAGGTCCGATTAATCGGGGCATTGAGATTTCGTCGGAAATAGCCGATGGCAGTCGCTCTTTGATTCTGGACCAGGTCACAAACGGGATTGCAGTACGCATGGCGGTACTGTATCTGCTGGCTCGCGGAAACCGCTCCGTACGGGAAGAGGCAAAGGTGAAGTCAGCGGGAAATGGGAAGAGAGTTCGCAAGGGAACCAAAGCATGAAGCTCCTCGTTGCAAATGGCTATGTAATCGATCCATCGCAGGGCTTGAATGCCGGCAAGGATCTGCTGATCGAAGAAGGACGCGTTGCCGGTGTGCTCGATCGAGGCGAGCCGGCGCCAAGGGACGCCGCAGTGTTCGACGCGACCGGGCTCATGGTCGCGCCGGGTTTTATCGATCTGCACGTTCACCTGCGCGAGCCCGGGCAGGAATACAAGGAGACCATAGCGACAGGAGCTGCGGCGGCGGTCGCAGGCGGTTGGACCAGCATTTGTGCGATGCCAAATACTGATCCTGTCAATGACAGTCCCGCCGTCACCCGGTTCATCCTCGAACAAGGAGAGCGGGGAGGGCTCGCCAACGTGTTTCCGATTGGGGCTCTTACGAAGGGAAGTGGCGGCAAGGAGCTCTCAGAAATGGGCGAGCTGAAGGATGCCGGCATCGTAGCTGTCTCGGATGATGGACGATCGGTTCCAAACGCGGGAATGATGCGCAGGGCGATGGAGTATGCGCGCGGATTTGATCTGACAGTAGTGGACCATTGCGAGGACCACTCGCTGAGCGCTGGAGGCGTGATGCACGAGGGACGCTGGTCCCTGATCCTGGGTCTGCGGGGAGTCCCCGCCGCGGCCGAGGAAGTCGATGCTATTCGCGATTGCGCTTTGGCAAGGCTTACCGGCGCTAGAGTGCATCTGGCCCACGTTTCGACCCGGGGTGCTCTGGAGGCCGTCCGCCGTGCGAAGGAGCTAGGGCTGAGGGTGACCTGCGAGGTCGCACCTCATCATTGGGCGCTCACGGACGAAGCGATAGCAGATTACGATACCAACATGAAGGTGAATCCGCCTTTGCGGAGTAGGGACCACGTGGGTGCTCTGCTGGAAGCATTGAGAGACGGCACGATTGATGTGATTGCCACGGATCACGCGCCACACCATGCAGACGAGAAGGGCCTTGAGTTTGACCAGGCGCCATTTGGCATCATCGGGCTTGAAACTGCCGTAGGTCTGGCGTTTGACCTTGTGCATCAAGGCGTCATTAGTCTGGAACGGTTGGTAGAGTTGTGTGCGACCAACCCGGCCCGCATTTTCAGTTTGGAAGAGCGCGGAACCCTGCGCAAAAACTCGTGGGGCGATCTGACGATCCTCGATCCGGAGCACCGGTGGACCTTTTACGCTTCCAAATCGAAATCGAAAAGCCGGAACACACCTTTTGAGGGCCGAAGTTTTAAAGGCGCTGCGGTCGCGACGATTGTCGCCGGGCGCGTAGTATATCTCCATCCGGATTTTGCGCGCATAGCCTCTTCAAAACAATCTGAATTTGCAACGGGAAGCTAGCAAAAACTCACTCAGGTTCTTATTAATTCACTCATGCCGCGGCCCATTGAGGTCAGTACCACCTCGCGGTAGCGGGTGGGTTCTGAGTAGCGACTCCCACTGTGCGCAGTGATATGTAGCCGTGACCCCACCCGCTACCGAGACTGTGTGAAAACTCTTCGGATGCCCCCGGCTTGTCCGGGGGAGACTCACGCTGGTTGCTACTAGAATTAGGATTGCAGTGCTGGATGATGCCACCGCCTTGTGCGGTGGAGATTCACGCTGGTTGCTCTCGT
>JALZJF010000243.1 GCA_030859905.1 Acidobacteriota bacterium | reverse complement strand
CCGAAGAGAACGTCAAACATTTGGCGCTCAAATCCTGACTCGCAAAGATCCCGCATGGCCGCTACCTTGATTGGGTCTTCCCTAAACGGAGAGTCGAAGTGTTCGATAAGCTTAGCTTTGAGCCTCGGACTTGTTCAGATCAGACGCTTGCACTGAACGGACCAAGTACACCCGGTTGCGGGCACGACTTGCTGCGACGTTAAACCGTTGCGCGTACACGGAACTAGTGGCCGTAACTTTCTGATCAGGGGTAGCTACCATAGACATCAACATGATGTCACGCTCTTTACCTTGAAAAGTACGCGCGTCGCCAACAGTCATCTTGCGTGCGACAATTTCCTCGGGTGGAATTTCCTCTCTAATCAGTTCGAAGATTCTGTGAGCTTGCTCGATACCCAACAAAGAGACTGCGCCAATTGATCGTCCCTCGTAACGCTTGTCAGACAGAATGACTTTTATTTCTGAAACGATGGCTCGTGCTTCGGCCTCATTGACCTTACCCTTACGTGTTGCGCCTTTGACCAGAATATCCACCAAGGGAGGGTCCAGCCGTTCAGATGCCTTCGGAATACGCAGCGGCCGTATTTCATGTTGGTAGAACTCGCGCTTGGAAAACTCAATGATGGGGCTGACGCAGCGAAAATGCTCGCGAAGCATCACCATCCCCCCTGCGAAAACCACTTTGGCGAGGTCATATAGAGACTTCTCAGGGGTCATCTGGTCACCGTGAACCTGATCCTTAAGAAATCTGTTCTTCAAATCCTTGATCTTTTCCTCGGCAAGACCAATCCCATCAGGCGACACTTGTTTGTCATCGCCGACTACGAGAATTTTCTCGCCGCGCAGTAGAGACGGTAGAGCCCAAAGGTCCGATTGGCTTGCCTCGTCGACTATTACCAGATCGAACTTGCCAATCTCTGGCGGCAACGTTTCGGACACTCGCGACTGTGGCATGATCCAGCAAGGTACGGCTCTATAGGCATCCAGCATAGCTTTTCGAGCTTCTTGCCGATAACGGATCGCACGGATTCCAAGGCCTCGGCCAATACGGCGTTGAGATAAGCTTGGAGCGCAGCCTTCACAGAATCAGGAGAGTTTTTATAGACTTCGATCCAGGTCCTGTGTTCGACCAGTCGTTGGTAGGCGTGGGCCAGATCTGTTTCCCTTTCTCGGCGAGCTTCCTGTAGACGACCTAACGCTTCCCGTCCGTCGATGGCCTCGAGAAAAGTCGCGGCTTCTCGCCATTGCCACGCCTCAAGCCAGTCTGGAGGTGTCCATTTGTCGTCGCCGTTGATTGCCGGATCGCTCCTGAGCGCATCTGCCCAATTTGGCGCGCCTGATTCTTCAACAAGGGCTGCTACTCTCCTCACCTCGCAAAGCTCGCCGCGAAGCGAAGCCAATCGCCTTAACTCAGCCAAAAAACCACTCCAGCGCTCACCAGCTTCGGCCGCACTGATCTCTTCGTCTCCGAGTTGCTTCACCAGAAAGGCCCGCATCGATTCCGCAACAACACTCGTTCTACCGGCAAGCTTGGAGACAAGGTCTGAGACGGCGTTCGAAGCATAGGCAAGTCGGCTTCTCGTAAGATGGCTTGATAAAATCGAAACTAGTTTTTGAAGCGTTCCAACTCCTGGGCCAAGCGAGTCGAGGGGAATACGCTCGCCAAATACTTGCGCAACTGATTCAGGTAGGCACGACTCATAATCCATTGTAAGGCGCTTCAAGAGTGCTATTTGATTCGCGTGCCCGACGACGAGTCGAAGTCCTTCAATTGGCGATCGGTCAGCTGGAGGTAGTCCTAATTCTTCGGCTGTGGCGTTCCACCGTGCTAGAAGCTCTCTGCATCGTGACTTTAGGTCCGTCCACTGCCGCACAAGCGCCCAATCCGTCTCGCTACGTGGCTTAAGACCTCGGACTGTGACTGTCAGTAGTCTGGCTTGAGTTCAGCCTTCCCAAATGAAAGCAATCCAAGAGGGCTTTTCCGTTGCATCCGCGTTCAATTGCTTCAAGGAACCTTTCGTCCAGTTCAGCATCCTCTGGTATCTCTACTGGAGTTTGCAGGAAGTCATGACGTTCGCTTTCGATGCTACTTATCGAATTTAGCAGCGCGTCAAGGCTCCGACGGATATTGGCGCTTCCGGAACGATAACTTTGGTGAAGACCGGCGGTGTATGCGTAGCCCGCGCTGTATGCCTGATTAGTAAGGTTGAGCGCCTCTTGAACCAGGTCGAAAAGAGCCTGCGCCTTCTTCAATGTATCGTGCTGCGCATCTACGAGAGGAGGCAAACCCTCCTCCTGCATCTTAGTCGCCATCCCCTTGGCTCGGACTAAGTCTTCATGCAATTGAAGAATGGAGCGTCCATCAGGAAAGCTATCTGCCGACGGTGGGTCAGACTCGAGATAGGCGAGATCCACGCCGAGCTTTTGCCGAGCCTTCCTAACCGATGCTATATCAGCGCTCGAAACAACAGGGCCTACCGACTGCGCGGTCAATTTATCGGGGAACCATTCATAGTCTACTTGCCGCTCGACCACGTGCCGTGCCAACTCCTCGGGCAGGATCTCCCGGCCTTGGAAGACCACGCGTTTAATATGATGTGCGGCCCATCGCGAAATCTCCTGGTCTATTGCGGAAAGCTGCGCGTGAAGTTCATCGATCTGATGCGAAAGGGTTCTGACCTCCCGCTCGGTTGCTGCTGGGTTAATGCGGGACACCGTTCCGGCAATGGTTTGGATAGCATGCTCGAATTGCCGCATGCCATCCTTCTCGTCGGTCAAAAGCGCGACAGTGAGGGATCTGACCGACTCAGGAATTTGTTCCCGCAGTACCGAGAGAGCTGGCTCTCCTTTCGAAGTGACTAGAACCCGCTTGCCGTTTGCTAAGTAATGACAGAGGTAGGTCCGAATTGGAGCGGCTCGTCTTTCGGCGTCGCGGCAAACTGGCTTGCAAATTGGAGTCGCCAGTCGGTGCAAAATCAACTTAAGTGCATGACTTAAGTGGGCAGACAAGATAGAACCGCTTCTCAGGAGTTCCGGAACAACAAAAGTGCCTTCAATTCAGTAGGTTAAGACTTAAGCAGGTTAATTAACCTACTTAACCTGGTTAACCTTTTCGATAAAGCCCGTTCCACGTTTGATTTGCGGCTTTACCAAGTCTAAGTTTTTTGCACTCGTCAAGAACGGGACCGCCCATGCGCCGGACTACTCGCTGACACCCCCTCCGAACTCACTCCCATGAAAGAGCCAACTGCGACAGCAATACTTTCGCCTGCTTTTGGTGGACGCCGGGCCGGTGCAAAATGATCTTAAGACGCGTTCTTAAGTGGGCAAACAAGATAGGCACGTTTTCCAGCGTTTCGATCTGCGCGCAACTGCCATTGCCTCAACATCTTAAGATCTTAAGATCGTCAACAAACCTTCTTCTGAGCACAACTTAGCTCTTAAGATTCAATGAGCTTTCGGAGAAGGTTCTTAAGATTTCCCAAAGCGTTTTTCAGCCCCGTAAACTGCCGCAATAAGGCGGGCGGGCCAGTCCACTTGATCTTGAGCATCTGTTTCGCCAGCCCTCGACGTTGTCAGGGCGATCGCGGCGCGGTCATCGCACGACTCTTCAGAGCCAAAGGGTGTCAGGTTTGAGTGTCGGTGTCTTACACGCAGGTGGCCTTGTGCGCCCAAGGTTTTTGACGCCGCATTCGTCAGCATCCCTTGCTTTTGCATGAGTTCTTCATATTCCTTCCTTCGAGATAGTCGTGGCACATTCCTTGTAATGGTCGAGTCATACCATGCTCGACCAAACCTTAGACCTGAAAGAAAAACTAACCCGCGTTCTTGATCGCGCAACACATGAGGCAATCGCGCTCGTGCTGGCTCAGCCCGAAACTGAGAAGGCCCCGGCTGAGCCGGGGCCCGAATGGATGACCGCTGCTCAACTCGCACGCTATTGGCAGCTCGTGAACGCGAACGACGAACCCACAACTGCCGGGATTATGAAGTGGGCCAAGCGCTCAGAGAATGAACATCCGTTGCCACATGCCTATATGGGTGATCTTTTGCGCTTTCACCGAACCGATGTTGATTTGTGGGCGCGGGAAGAAGCGGAAAGGCGACGGGTGCAGAACGAGCAGCGGCGTCTCAAGATCGCGTGATGGTAGACCGGCGTGACACCGAAACCCTCCGGATTTAGAATCGAGCCACTTTGACGGCTGCGATTCCTTTACCAGAAGGAGGAGCAGTCGAATGGCTATTTACAGACGATACAAAGGCAGAAGACTCAAGCGCTCGGATGCTGATTGGGACAAAGGAACCTGGTGGATTGAATTTAGTTTGCGAGGTGAATATGTCCATCAGTCGATTCCCGGCGCTCGGACTCAGGCTCAAGCGGAACGAGCCGAGAACCAAATCAGAGAAGCGATCTATGAACGGAGATACGATCCGGGCAAGAAACTCTTCTCTGAGTTTGTCGATGAAACATTCTTACCATGGTCGAAGGCGAACAAACGCAGTTACCGCGAGGATGAACAGCGGTCTGTTACGCTCAAGGATTTCTTTGGTGAGAAGCATCTGCGGGACATCAAGCCAATGATGATTGAGAAATTCAAACGGGAGCGGTTGGCGACGCCAACCAAGCACGACAAGGAGGACCGGCCGAGGCCGCGAACTCCGGCGAGCGTCAACCGCGATCTCGCTTGTCTCTCAAAAATCCTCTCGATGGCTTTTGACAATGAACTGATCGGCTCGAATCCGATGAGGCGCGTGCGCCTGCTGAAGGAGAGCCCGAGTCGCGAGAGGTTCATTACCGCAGAAGAAGAGAAAAGACTGTTCGCGCAACTCACGGGAAGACGGGATCACATCCGCTCCGTCGTCACGATCGCCCTTAACACGGGCATGCGGCGCGGCGAGATTCTCGGATTGCAGTGGGAACACGTTGACTTTCTTGCTCGGACAATTTTCATTGCCAGGAGCAAGACCGGGAGGACTCGTACGATTCCCATGAACGATTTTGTCTACGAGGAATTGAAAGCACTGAGGCAGGATGCTGGACCAAAAGCGTTTGTGTTCAGCAATGCCCGCACGGGTGTCAACATCGATTCCATCAAGACAGGCTGGCGGAATGCTTGCGAAGCGGCGGGGCTCGTGGATCTTAGGTTCCACGATACTCGTCATACCTTCGCAACGCGTCTGAGGGCAAATGGAGTTCACGAATGGGATATCAGAGACTTACTTGGTCACGCGTCAGTAAGGATGACGAGTGTGTACACGCATCTGACGCCGGCGAATTTGCGTCAGGCAGTGAATACGCTTGGACAGACTAAGCCGGGGAAGGTGCTGAGACTCAAGCGAAGGAACCCATGGGGATCATCAGACCCATCCGCTACCGCGGACGGTACTGACCTCATGACTCGCGAATTGAACCGTCGCGAACGTAAGACCGGACAAATCGCGCCATCTTCGCGCCATCGTGAGTTTGAAGACGCACCTAACAAAAACTCACGCGATGTAAATGTAAGAACTCTCACTAGATAATTGGTGCCCCCGCAGGGATTCGAACCCCGAACCAACAGATTATGAGTCTGCTGCTCTAACCGTTGAGCTACAGGGGCACACTTGCTTTCAGGATTGCGCGGCGATTGTAACCAACTTCCGATGGGTTCCAAAATACGGATGGAAACTCAATCGGATTATTTCAGCACCGCTGCCTGGGGGCTCAAGAAGAGTCGGTGCCAGCGCTGGAAAGTATTTATTGTTTCGGTCGGGTAGACCCTCACGTAAGCGGTTTGAAAGTAGAGCGTTTCCGGAGCGGGCCACTCCACCCGTGCAATGGGGTTGAACGATGGAGGCTGGCCTTGCGAGGTCTTGTCAGGCCCAGTCTTATCATTATTATCATCGCCCTTCTTCTTTTCACTCACCCTCCTTCCCTCATAAGCAATCGAAGCAGTAATTAAGGCGTCGCGTAATGGAATCCGAGACTGGGTAGGTTTGTTGTGGGCCGCATCATAAATCGCCACGTCAGTCTCAAACGCTGTCGCCACTTTTGACGAGTCAGGCGACCACGCCGGCAAGGTTTCGGTTAGCTGATCGTCAAGCAAGCGTTCGTTGCCATCGATTGTGATCAATCGTGGTCTGCCAGCCGGAAGATGGGACGCTTTCTCGCGCGCTTCCCACTCGTTTTCCTTGCAGGCCAGCGCGACCAGCGCATGATTGTCAGGAGCCCACGAATAATAGAAGTAGATCAGACCCTCGCGCGCCGTCAGGGGGCGTAGATCATAGCCATCACGATTACAGACATAAATTTGTTCGGTGTCGAACGCGGCCACCAAGGGAAAAACCGGCGCCACGGATGGCAGTGGAGACGATTCCGGCTCGGGGATGAGGTCGATGGGGGGAGTTGGAGTGGGCGCTGGCTTTAACCTCTTGTGAGCAATAAAAGTTATGAAGTTGCCATCCGAGGTCCAAGCCACCATCTCCGGGAAGACGCATGAAAGGGTTGGTGGTATTAGGTTACGAAGAAACCGGCCGTCGGCGGCGTAGAGGTCGATGCGAAAGGCCTGGCTCGGTTCGTCTTCCGTACCGTAGAGGGCAAGGGCTCGCTGTCCATCAGGAGAAGCAACTGTCCGCAGCAGCGCGTCATCCGGCCGGCGCGCGGTGAAGTCCGCTTGAATCGAATCCAGTTTTTCGTTTGATTCCGGAGTTTTAAGCTCTGCAGGAATTCCAAGGTCAGCTTCAAAGCGGTAGGCCAGACGTTGCGACGGAACATCCCGCAAGACGAGAGGACGCACATCCTGTCTGTTGGTGATTACCCTGCATCCCATCACGGCGGCAATCAGACCCATTAAGATCGTAACTGTGAGTGATGACGTGGTGATGTTCCTGGGGCTTTCGGGGATTCTTGTACCTCCCGCCAATAAGATCACACGGCAGAAAGGGTAAACCTCTTTCTCGCGGCGCTCCTGGTTTGGTTACTAGAGCTTCCGACACTGCTGCAAATCAGCCGAGATGATATTGAGGCACTGAGACGATTGTCAACGAACATCTTTCGCGCTAGTGGGTCAGTTTAGAGTTCATCAACTTTAGTTTGTGGTCGCGAAACGGCAACCTGAAGGTTGATGAACTAACTTCCGGAATCAAACTAACCCACTACACCTTTCGCGCTAGTTGCTGGGTATCGACCTTGAGGGCATCGGGCCGTAGACAAGTTCGCGCGCAAATGAGGGACTGAGAGCAAGCAGCGCGCGCATGGTATTTCGGGGTGAGAGGTGATCTTCGTCACCCTCATCGTCCTCAACACAATTGTGCTGGACGGCTCGGGATATTCGTCTGGGAAGGGGACTGTAATCAGGCGTTTGTGAGACGAATGAGCGAGCAGCCATTGACCCTACCAGATCGCAGGTCAACTCTTCAGCTCTTTGTTCGTGAATTCTTATGCCGGTGAGACTGGAGGCCCGGTTGCCGACCGCGCGAAATAACGACCTTAGACCGTCCCGGTCGCCGTCTGCGATGTGCACCAGCTCATGGGCCAACACGCTGATCATTGCTTCGTCGGACGGCAGACCCGCAAGAAATATAGTGCCGAAAGTGATCGTCTGTGGCCGCCTCAGCAGAACCGATGCATTGTCGCGCGAAGCCATGTCCGGCTGCACCCTTCTCACTACCTGCACTCGACTAATCCCTCGCTGCAGGTTCAGTCTAAGGCTTTTCGTTTGCGGCAACTTGTATTCAGTCGTCAATCTCTCGATTGCGGCAACAACCAGATCCCTGGCAACCGGTAACAGGCGTTGCGCCCGCTGGGCTCCGGCAACGGCTTCGGCACTGTAGACCGGTAGAGAAGGACGGGCCTGCATTTCATCGATGGGGTGACTGCCCTTCGGATCCTTTCTTCGTTCCGTACAAATGACATCGATTGCCCGCTCGACCAGCTCGCGCGCTGCCGGAGACATGCTCTCAGGCAACGCACTTGAATGTGAACCCTTTCTCGTTGGACGTGACCCTTGAGCGAGGCCGATGCTGCTGAGGGCGAGCAGTGAGAATACGAGCAGCAGAGCCGCCGGGACGCGGAGACGCGCAGACACGGAGACGCGCAGACGCGCAGACGCGCAGACGCGGAGAAAGGGAGATGGGGAGACACGGAGAAAAGGCGATGTGGTGGAATTCGGATTTTGATCTAAAGCTATGCATTCAGTTGCTTTAATTTTCATCGTCTTCGAATCCCCGCGTCCCCGCGTCTGCGCGTCCCCGTTTCTTTAGTGTCCATTCTGCTCTCACCGATCGCTCCAGACTGGTTTGCGTTTTTCCACGAATGCGTTGATGCCCTCGTTAGCGTCTTTCGTCTTCATCAACTCATGCAGGTAGACGTTCTCGACTTCCGCCAGCGCCAAATTGATCGAGCGCCCGCGACCGAGATCGAGTGCCTTTCTGGTCAGTTCGAGACTGGTGGCAGAAAGCTCGCGCAACTTTGAGAGTACCTCCATAAGTTTTGGCTGAAGCTGATTGGCCGGGACCACGTGATTGACGAGTCCGATTCGGGCCGCCTCCGGGGCGTTAATCAGATCTCCTGTCAGTATCAACTCGCGCGCGCGTTTGTCGCCGATAATGTGCGGCAGTAGCACGGCCGCAACCGGCGGAAAAACTCCGAGCTTTATTTCCGGCTGGCCAAAGCGAGACCGTTCGCCCGCAATTACGATGTCACAAGCAGCCACTAGTTCGCAGCCGCCTCCCAGGGCCGGATGTTCAACCACGGCAATTGTTGGCCGGGCGATTTGTTCGAGCGTGCGAAAGATCGCATGAAAGGAGTCGAGCATCTGAAAGATGATCCCTTCCGCATGTTCTTCCACCGCGACTCCGGCGCTGAACGCCCGACAATCTTTATCCGCATCAAACACGATGGCCACGAGCCGGCGTTCGTGTCCACACGTAATTAGCGCATCGCCAATCTCCCGCATCATTGCGATGTTGAAAACATTCAGCGGTGGACGCGCAAAGGTAATCCGCCCGACCCGATCGTCAATGTTGAATCTGATGTGTTCGAAGTTGCTGGCCATGAAGTTATGGTCCTCAGATGAGGGCGACTCATTGTACGTGGTCACAGGTTAACAAGTGTAGGCAAAATTTCTTCGTGGTTAGTGGATCAGGTTGATTTTGGAAGTTTAGAGTTCATCAACCTTTAGGTTGCCACGGCCACAAACTAAAGTTTGATGAACTCTAAACTACCCCCTTCGGTGCTATGTGGGTCATCCCTTGGGGTTCGGCTTATTTGGTCAAAGCGACACCTAACCATGATTGGTAAGTCCGCCGTTGATCGGCGGTAAGGTTCTGGCCCGCCACAATTCGGTAGGGACCATCGATAGAGCCGCCGAGTTTCACCGGTAACGAGCTGAGGTCGTCAAAGCGAAATATGGTTAGATTCGCCAGGTCGCCCGGCTTCTTTTCCTCCAAGCGGGCTTCAAAAAACTCTTTGGTGACGCGCCGGTTGTCCAGGGCTACGATCTGATCGCCGGTGTTCAATCCCTGCTCGTAGGCAGGGGACCCGGCGTATACGCGACTAACTACTAGCCGATCTTCCTCCTGGACCAGAACAGCCCCGAGGTAAGCTTTTTGAACCGGCTTCTGAGCGCCGGTCCCGCCCGTTGTGTCCAACACCAATCCCGCCGCGACCAGCGACGCATCGTAGTCAAGTTCTTCCCGCCCTCGTACATACCTGGCAAAAAAATCTTCCAGGCTCGCGCCGGCCATCAGCTCGCTGACTTTCTGAAAATCAGCGGGAGTGTAATTGCGATCCTTTTTGTAGAACTCGTTGTAGAGATGCCGCATCACGTCGTCCAGCGACTTTGTGCCTTTGCTGATTTGGCGAATTTCCAGGTCGAGTAACAGCCCTAGAATGGCGCCCTTGTCGTAATAGTCCACTTGGGAGTTTACGGAGTTCGCATCCTGACGGTAATACTTGATCCAGGAATCGAAGCTTGCCTCCTCCGCACTCATCACTTTGCGCCCGGGGATTTTTTGTAAATCCTGAAAAGACTTGGCGGCGTCAGCGAGAAACTCCTTGTCGGTAATGATGCCCGCGCGTCGTAGAATTATGTTCTGGTAGTAACTGGTAATGCCCTCCGCGACCCACAGGAGTTTGGTGTAGTTTTCTCTCGTGTAGTCAAACGGGCCCAGCGTGTCGGGCCTGGTTCGCTTGACGTTCCACAGGTGATAAAACTCATGCGCTACCAGCGCCAGGAAACTGCGATAACCTGCTTCGGGTTTGAAATTGAAACGACGCCAGCCAAGCGCCGTTGAGTTGAGGTGCTCCAGTCCGCCGCCAGTATTAGCTCGCAGGTGCAGGATGAAGGTGTAGTCCTTGTAGGGAATTTCTCCACCCATTAGTTCAATCGAGGCCTCGACAATCTTCTGCACGTCGCGCCGCATTCTTTCGGGCTCGTAGTTGCCTTCGCCGTCGATCACGATGCGATGGGGAACACCTTTGACGTCGAATGAAAGCGTCTTGAAACTGCTAACTTCAACCGGCGAGTCATAAAGAATATCGAAGTTCTCGGCATGAAAAGTATTCTTTGGGCCGGGCGCGGGAGGAAGCCCGGTGGCCACCTTCCAAGGTTGGGGCGCCAGAATCTGCAGGGTGGAGGGGGATTTAAGAAAACCTTCGAGGTACATCAACAGCGCGGCATTGTTCCAGAAGGCGTGATCTGAATTCAGTTGATTGGTTCTGACTGTTAGTTCGTTTGCGTAGACACGGTAGGTGGCGCGCCAGTCGCGCGAGCCGTTGGTTGCGACGCGCCAGGAATTCTTGTTGATCTTTTCCCAGTGCAGAGCGCCACTGTTGGCATCGACCGCGACAAAATCCTGAACGTGTCGTGCAAACTCGCGAACCAGGTATGAGCCCGGAGTCCATACGGGCATCACCAATACTTCTGCCGGCGGCGCCTCAACTCCGGCCCCACGTTTTACCCGAACCTCGACCTGCAGCATATGAGTGTGTGGTTTCGGCATCGAGACCGTGAAAGCGATGTCAGGTGCGGAAGCCCGGGGTTGCGCGGGTTGAGCTGCGGCGGAAATAGCGGCGGCGATAATTAGAAGCGCCAACCGAAGTGCAAAGTAATCTCTTGTAAGCATCTTATTGAAACCCTTGTGATCAAATGTATTTGTTTGAAGGCATGTTACTACGAACGAGGTACCGGTCTAAATGGGGGTTTCGTGGATCGTGTTTGACGCTACGTTTCGGCGTTCGATTCCCTTTTAACCTCCGTCCCGGGTCCGATTCCCACTCGCTTTGCCTCCCCGTCGCCCTTTCTTCCCATCCCTTGGCGCGTGGGCGACATTTCTTTCGAGATAATCTAATATCTTGCCTCGCTCTTGAAACAAAACTCTGGAAAAGGGGACCTCATGTTCCGCAAACTAATCGCCACTTCACCCTATTGGGTAACTGTCCCGATTCGCCTGGCGCTGGGGGCCGTGATGATCGGCCATGGCGCTCAAAAGGTCCTGGGTAGTTTTGGAGGACCGGGGTTCGAAAAGTTCGTTTCCGGCACGACCCCTTTTGGTTTTATGAAGCCCACTTGGCTGTGGCTCGGCGCGGCCGCTCTTTCAGAATTCGTCGGGGGTCTTCTTATCGTCCTGGGATTATTGACCCGCGTGGGAGCGTTCTTTGTAGCTTGCACGATGCTCACAGCCGTCGTTGGAGTTCATTGGGGCTTCTTCTTCTCTCCCAAAGGCATGGAGTATGCGCTATCGCTCCTGGCAATGGCCCTGGCACTCCTGATTTCGGGAGGCGGCATGGCTTCCCTCGATCTGGCCTTGTCTCGCCGCTCAAGCGGCCGCCGCAGGTAAAGCAATTTTAGATTTTAAGATTTGCGATTGGTGGATACGATTGCCATGGATCTGACGAAAATCGAAACTTGGCAATCAAAAATCGCAAATCGCAAATCGCAAATCTAAAATCCATGAACCGCTCTCCTCTCGTCGTAATCTTCACCACAGTTTTCATCGACCTGCTGGGTTTCGGTATCGTCATCCCAGTGCTTCCTTTCTACGCCGAAGGAACGCAGTTTAATGCCACCCCGCGCACCGTAGGACTACTCTTCGCTTCTTACTCGGTCATGCAGTTGCTCTTTTCTCCGGTGCTGGGGCGGCTCTCGGATGAGTATGGCCGGCGTCCGGTGCTTCTATTTTCGATCATCGGCACCGGAATCGGGTTTCTGATTCTGGGCTTTGCCACCACGCTCTGGATGCTTTTCGTGGGAAGAATTCTCGACGGCATTTCGGGCGGAAATATCTCTACCGCGCAGGCTTACATCGCCGACATCACTACCAAAGAAGATCGCGCCAAGGGTATGGGACTGCTCGGCGCAGCTTTTGGTCTGGGGTTCATCTTTGGCCCAGCGATTGGTGGCACACTTAGCCGCTGGGGTATTCACGTACCTTTCCTTTTCGCCGCTGGTCTCTGTTTCGCCAACGCCATTTTGCTTTATTTCACTTTGCCGGAGACCGTAACGCCGGATCACCCCGCGCGTGTCTCCGCAGCGAGCGGACGCGGATTCACGCAACTCATTGATTCACTAAAGCAGCCTCGATTGGGCTTCATACTCACGATTTATTTCCTGTTTATCGTCGCTTTCTCGATCATGACGACATCGTTCTCACTCTACACGATGTTTCGCTTTGGCTATGATGCGCACCACAACGGCTACTTCTTTGCCTACGTGGGCGTCATCGCCGTGATCATTCAGGGTGTACTAATTGGCCGGCTGGTAAAACGATTCGGCGAACTGTGGCTGGTGATCGTGGGCGCGCTGTTTTTTGCGCTCAGCCTTTTCGCAGTACCGTTCGTGGGACCAAATGCCGGCGGCTTGGTGGCGCTACTCATCGGCGGCGGCATCTTCTCGCTGGGAAACTCTCTGTCAACGCCGGCTTTGAATAGCCTGGCATCGAAAAGCGTCGGAGCCGCGGAGCAGGGAGGCGTGTTGGGAGTGACTCAGTCAGTGGGTAGTCTGGCTCGGGCGGTGGGCCCTTCGATCGCAGCCCTGTTGATTCATAGCGCCTCGCCGGAAATAGGCGCCGACGGCGTTCCGCATTTTATGAGCGACCGTTCGCTGTTCGTCACCTTCTGGACCGGCTCGATGATCATGTTTATGGCTTTTCTACTGGCAGTTTTTTTCCGTCGAGTGCACGCTCCTGAGTATTCGGAGTCGGATGCGGTTGCCGCCGCCTAGCAATGCGGTCAATAACGAGTATTCCTACCCAGCGATTCATAAGTAATCATTCAAACCAATCTTTGCCGAGCCCTCCTTAACAGTCGGGCTACTGACCCGGGTTGCGCCTAATTTCGTCTCGAATGTCTTCAAACGTCATGTCGCAGAGCTTACCGCCCGTGAATAACTCATTGTTTGTTACATCCGCTATGACGAAGGGCGGTTGCGGAAAGCTGTCGAGATCTGGGTCACTATCAAAACTGACTTCCGCCAAAACCAGCCCAAAAAGATCACCCAGAAACATGTCTATCGTAAACTTTCGTCCTTCCCACTCCAAGGGATAGCGATTCTTGCGAATCTCATTGGCTTCAAAGACCGATAATACCTGGTACTCAGCGGCGTTGAGGTAGATGTTGGTGATAACGGTGCGCGAAAGGTCTGCCGGGTTGGGCGCAAACTTCTGCGTAAACTTCACAGTCCATCTATTAGTCCTGGGGTCTCGCATCTTTCGCAAGCGCAGGCGCGTGCCGGTGATGTAGTTGTCGGTGATCTGTAGATGCGGATCAGCACGCGTCAACCCCTCGGGCAGGTCCTGCAAAAGGTAGCGCCGCTCGCGCTCGATGCGAGCATACTTGCTCTCCGGCACGATCGTATTCTGGTCTGTTAATTTAGCGACGCCCATTGCATGCCGTGTCGGTTACTTTACTTGTGAATTGCGGAGGGCAACATCCTGCGTCTCATCCAGAGATTTCCCCGGTCTGGCGTGATGAAGAACGGTATCTTCACCCCGGACCTGCTTGAGCTGTGGAGATTAGTTTTCCAGCAGCGCGTCGAGGATCCGGCCAGCGGTGTTTCCATCCCAGAGAGGCGGTACCCGGCGGTTTGTGGTCAAGGAGCCGTTCAGCGCGGCGAAAGCGGCCGTGGTAATTTTTTCGCGGTCAGTGCCCACGATCGTGTTTGTTCCCATCTCCACTGTGATTGGCCGTTCGGTATTCTCGCGCAGAGTGAGACAGGGAATCCCGAGCACAGTAGTCTCCTCCTGCAAACCACCGGAGTCAGTCAACACCAGCCGCGCGTGGCAATAAAGACCGAGGAAGTCGAGGTAGCCTAGGGGCTCGGTCAACCGCAAACCCTTCGCTTTTTCAATTCGTTCGCCGAAGCCAAACTCTGCGATCGTCTTTCGGGTTCGGGGATGAACGGGAAAAACAATTGGCAAACGCTGGCTGATTTCTTCCAGCACGTCAATGATTCGTCCCATGGTGTCCCGGTTATCGACATTTGATGGACGGTGAAGGGTAAGCACCGCATAATCCCGATCCGAAACTGCCAGATCTTGTCTGATCCTTGAATCTTTAGCGCGCGCGAGTTGCTTGAAGAGCGAGTCGATCATGACATTGCCAACGAAGCGAATGCGTTCGTCGGGAATTCCTTCTGCGCGAAGATTTTCATCCGCATCTAGCGAGGGGGTAAACAGGAGATCGGAGATCTGATCGGTTAGCAACCGGTTAATCTCTTCCGGCATTGTGCGGTCGCGGCTGCGCAGGCCGGCCTCTACATGCCCGACTTTCACGCCTAGCTTGGCGCAAACCAGCGCGCACGCCAGGGTGGAGTTCACGTCACCAACAACCAGCACCCAGTCCGGCTTCTCGCGAATCACTACTGGCTCAAACTGCTCCATCACCGCCGCGGTTTGGGCCGCGTGGGTGCCGGAGCCTACGCCTAGAAAGACATCAGGTTCCGGCAGATTCAGATCCCGGAAGAAAGCGTCGGACATCATCGAGTCGTAGTGCTGACCCGTATGAACAACAAGCGGCGTGAACTGTTCCTCACTCCGCTTCATCGCTTCCACGATCGGCGCGACCTTCATGAAGTTGGGCCGCGCGCCGACAACATTAATTACTTTTTGCAAACTCGTTACCCGAAACATCGCGAGGCAGTTTCATGCGGCAATCACTTCTTCGCGCACAAAGTGGAGACGAATAACTTTCGGACCTTGGCCGTCGTCAAAATGGCAGCGAACAGCATCCCGCACCTGGTCGCGCAAGCTCGGCAAGTCGTCGGCTTCAGTAAAGATCGAAGCTCCTAGTGCACGAGCGGTGTAGCCTCCTTCAGGGGCATCCTCGATCAAGAAAATCAGCTCCGCCATATTTCTTGCTCCTTTGAAATCTACAGTCGAATTATCCGTGCCGTACTATCGCGCCTTAAGTCGCCATTGAGAGCGTTGCGCGTATCAACGATCAGTGGCGCCAAACGGCAAACACGAATGTAGTCGATCTCGCTATGATCGGTGACGATCACGAGGCAGTCTGCCGCGCTCAACGCTTCGTCGCTCAAGGGCTCCGAAGCAAGCGGCTCGCTGCCTCCTTCCGTGTGGGCATCATCAAAGCGTATTTCTTTCACGAAAGGATCGTGGTAATGCACTTCCGCACCCTTGGCGCGAAGTCGGTCGATGATTGAGAGCGCGGGACTCTCGCGCACATCATCGATGTCCTTCTTGTAAGCCACGCCCAGCAGCAGAATGCGCGAACCGTTCATCGCTTTGCGAGCATCATTTAGACCATCTGAGATTAGCTGCACCACGTGATCGGGCATGCGAGAGTTGACTTCTTCCGCCAGACCTATAAAGCGCGAATCGAAACCATGCTGTCTTGCTTTCCATGAGAGGTAGTGCGGATCCAGAGGAATACAATGACCCCCGATTCCCGGACCCGGATAAAAAGGCATAAAGCCGAACGGTTTAGTCGCCGCGGCTCGAATCACTTCCCACGTGTCGATGTTGAGCGCATAACAGAGCCGAGCCATTTCGTTGGCCATGCCGATGTTTACCGCTCGGAAAGTGTTCTCCAGTAGTTTCGCCGTTTCGGCGACTCGCGCCGAACTGACGGAGTGGACGTCCTTGACGATTTGCGAATAGAGAGTAGCGGCGGCTTCGGTTGAGTCAGGTGTAACACCGCCCACCACCTTGGGAATGTTGTGAGTCTGAAACTGCGGGTTGCCGGGATCTACCCGCTCGGGTGAAAATGCGAGCAGAAAATCCTCGTCGAGTTTTAGACCGGTCTCTTCAAACATCGGCAGCAGTACTTCGTTAGTGGTGCCCGGATAAGTAGTCGATTCGAGTATGATCAACTGTCCGCGGCGCAACCGCTTTTTAATCTCTTCCGCGGCGGCCAGGATGTATGAAACATCGGGCTCTTTCGTCTTACGCAGCGGTGTGGGAACGCAAATGATCAGCGCGTCGCAATCCCCTAGGTGGTTGAAATCAGTCGTGGCTGTCAGAAGCTTGTCGTCGACCAGGCGCTTCACAGTCGCATGAGCGACATCGCCGATGTAAGAGCGGCCGGAATTGATCTGTGCGGCCTTGTTCGCATCGACTTCGAATCCAGTACTCTGGTATCCTTTGCCGGCAAACTCAACCAGCAATGGTAAGCCTACGTAGCCCAAGCCAATGACGCCAACGTGTGCCCGTTTATTGGCAATTATTGAAGTTATTTGTTCCTTAACCATTTAGAGGGTTTCCTTGTCTTTCGTAAAGGGGATCGGCAGGATCGCTCAACTTGGTAAGCTATACGCCAAACAAGCAAGACTAGGTGAGCGCCGCGCTTAGTGTCAAGGCAAGCTTCTTCGTGCAGTGCGCCAAAAAAATGTCGGTAGATTAATGATGCCACGGGCTTGCCCCGTGGAGGCTCCCGCTAGCTGCTACAGGCGGTCGACCCAGGATACTCCGTGAGATGCCACGGGCTTGTCCCGTGGAG
>JALZJF010000227.1 GCA_030859905.1 Acidobacteriota bacterium | reverse complement strand
CGAATTGTCCGGGAGCCAGTTCCGCGGAGGGACGCTTTTCGATAATCGCCGCCGGAATAATCTCCCTGGCGCGATTGAAATAACGGGCCAGTGCGTAGGCCTCTGTCTTCAAAACGTCTCCGATTACGGCCAGTCCGCCATTCGTATCGCCGTAGAGAGTGCAGTAGCCAAGGGCGAGCTCCGACTTATTCCCCGTTGATAGCAACAGCCGTCCCTCGGCATTCGAAATTGTCATGAGGATATTTCCGCGCAAACGCGATTGCAGATTCTCAGATGCGTTTGACCTGTTGCCCACCGCGGGCGCCGGTAGATTCATTTCTTTCAGTAAGACCTGAAAAGCTTCTGTAATCGGATGCTCAATTAATTTCATCCCCAGCCGGCGGCCCAGTTCCACCGAATCTTCAATGCTGGAACGAGAGGAGTAAGGCGAGGGCATCATCACCGCGAGCACGTTTTTCGGACCCAGCGCTTCACAGGCCAGGGCGGCCACGAGTGCCGAATCGAGTCCGCCCGAAAGGCCCAACACCGCCGATTGGAACCGGTTCTTGCGCGCGTAGTCGCGAATACCGAGTACCAGCGCGCTGTGAATCGTCTCGATGTCGTCGCCGGGCAAACAACGCTCGTCCCGCACAGCGCAGTCAAGATCGACCGTGCCGAAGAATTCTTCGAAGGGAGGGGCCTGCAAAATGATCCGGCCTTCGCAATCCGCAACTATGCTGGCGCCGTCGAAAACGATGCCGTCATTTCCACCGACCAGATTCACAAAGATTATCGGCAGCCCGGCGGACTTGGCCCGGTGAGAGACCATCGAGCAACGTTGTCCCATCTTGCCCTTGTTGAAGGGAGAAGCATTGATCGAGATGAGAACATCCGCGCCCATCTCAATAAGTTCATCCGCAGGATCGTGTAGATAAAGACGTTCCTTCCAGAAGGTTTTGTCATTCCAGAAATCTTCACAGACGGCGATGCCCAGTTTGTTTTGTTCGATGGGAAAGAGGCGACGTTTAAGAGCCGGCTCAAAGTAGCGGGGATCGTCAAAAACATCGTACTCCGGCAGCAGGGTCTTATCCGCGAAGCCTACGAGTCGCTTGTGGCTAATAATTGCAGCGGAGTTGAAAAGCCTGCGCCCGTTGGGCAAACCAGTTGGCCTAACCGTGCCCACGATTGCGGTCAGACCCTCAGTCGCCTGGATGATCTGGTCCAACGGCTGTAAAACGCAACAGGCAATGTCGCGATCGAGAAACCAGTCGAGCGAAGTGTATCCCTGGATACAGGTCTCAGGCAGTACGACGAGATCTGAATGGTCTTTCTTGCCCTGTTCAATCGCCTGAATGATCCGTGCGGTGTTTCCTTCGTAGTCTCCGTTAGTAGTGTTTATCTGACCGATTGTGACGCGCATCTATTGAGAAGTTTGTTCTTTGAGCTTTGAGCTTTGTTCTTCGTCCGTGGTTAGCGTGGCCGTTTACTGGTAGCCGTCGCTCTCTTATTTTTTCTGTTTGCTCTGAAGATCGTGCACGTTTCCAACCCAAATCGCAAACCGAGAAAACCAAACGTATTGGCAATTAGAACTCGCATTCACAGCGCGGCTTTAGCCCGATGGGTAGGCTTTGCTCATTAGTCTCATGAACCGTTTCAAACGGTCTTGTGGAGGCCCAATGCTGCGCCGTGGAAACCGTTGAAACGGTTCGTCATTCCAGAGCCTCCGTTGAGACCGGGCTGAAGCCGCGGTGTGAATGAGAAGTCACAGGACACTACCAATACCAAACAAAGATTAAAGCGAGGATTAAAGCAAGAAGTTCCAGGCTGGCAGTAGTCGGTTAGTTTGCCACCAAGCCTCGAATTAGTTTGGCTGTCATCGTTACGGCTATGCCGCCCGATGTGAGGAAGGTCTCCGACCTTCCGTACGTCGCTCAATAAGTTTGGGGCTTCGCCCTCGGAGAGTTTACTGGGGCGGAGCCCGATCGGAAATGCAGGAGCTTTGTCGGCGGGGCGAAGCCACCACCTCACATCGGGCGGCAAAGCCATTCTAGTAGGGATGCGTACTTCGAGACGAATTTTGCCGCAGCGACGCGGTGCGCTATATTGTTTCCTGTCACAATTGTGGAGGGGTCGCATAATGGTAGTGCAGCGGTCTTGAAAACCGCCGTCCGAAAGGATATGCAGGTTCGACTCCTGTCCCCTCCGCCATAGCTCTCAAGAACTTACCGCTTGCCATATGCTCACATCCCTCCCGCTCCAGTACCGAGTTGGCGCGATTTTGGCGCGCTTCTGGCGCTCATAGGTCTTAGGAAGACCACGTTCGCGCTTGAGTTTCTGCCGCGCGAAGCTGCTGTCCCGATTTCATAAACGTCGATCTAATTGCCGCCGGTCTTTCGCCGTTTGATCCTGGCCGCGCAGCCATTCGCCTGGTCGGCTGATGCTCACAGAGATTCGCAATCGCGTGCGGGACGGAAAAAGCTTCGCATTTGAAACGACCCTGAGCGGCCACGCGTACGTGCGGTTGATTCCTAAGTGGCGAGCAGCCGGTTACCACGTTAAGCTGATATTTCTCAATCTGCCAACGCCGGAATTGGCTGTGGCGCGGGTGGCGGCGAGGGTGGCGCAAGGCGGACACGACGTGGCGGAGTCAGTCATTCGCCGCCGCTTTGATGGTGGCCTGCGAAACTTCATGGAACTCTATAGGCCCTTGGTCGATCGGTGGGAGTGGTACGATAATTCAGGCATCGCACCGCGTTTGATATCAGCGGGAGACAATTAATGAGACGAAACCATAATGCAGCAACCGACCGGGAAACTGACACGACTTTGAGAGCGTTGCGCAGGGCCGCCCGACGCGCTCGGGAACTTGGAGTCCGAACCGGAACACCGGTTTATGTTATCCAGAGTCACCGCATCGTCGATCTCACAAAGCAGGATGTCCCTGCCCTCAAAGAGCCAACCAAGCCGCGCCCACGCCGGTCGAATTGAAGGCCGGATGCGTCCTCTCCTGCTGAAAACCCCTTTCAGCGCTCGAAGAGCGCAAAGTGTGGAGTGCGCCGGCAGAGCGAAGCGGCGACGGCGCTTTGGATTCGTTGGGATTCTAACGCTCGCCAATCCAAAGCGGAGTCGCGCTACGCTTGCCTCCGCACTCCAAAATGAGTTTTTCATCAGCCCTGCTAGCTTAGGCCGCAAATCACAGTGGAAACACGATTTACCGAAAGGTTAACTAGGTTAAGTGGCTTATCTTAACCTGTTGCAATTACGCGGCTACGGAAAAGCTTGAATCTTGAAAATCCGCTTGTATCTTGTCAGCCCGGTTAAGTCCTGCACTTAAGCTAATTTTGCACTGACTGGAAATTCCCCATGACTTCAGGCACCATTCCTTCGTCTCAACGTTACCTCGCTGCTGGCTGCGGAGTTGTCTTTGCCCACTAATCCCCGGAAAAGCAAAACCAAAGGTGCTGAGCCTCGCCTGGAAGCTACGCTGTGGGCGGCGGCGGATAAGCTGCGCGGACACATGGACGCGGCGGAATACAAGCATGTCGTCCTTGGACTGATCTTTCTGAAGTACATCTCCGACGCTTTCGAAGAACACCAGAACAAGCTGAAGGAAGATATTGCGGATCCGGAGAGCGAACTTTATCTGGACAAATCGGAGGAACGCGAAGCCGCGCTTGAAGATCGTGACGAGTACATTGCCGCAAACATCTTCTGGGTGCCGCAGGAAGCGCGCTGGTCGCACCTGCGTGCAAACGCCAAGCAGCCCACCATCGGGAAGACGCTCGATGATGCGATGGTCGCCATCGAGCGCGATAATCCTTCGCTCAAAAGCGTGCTGCCGAAAGATTACGCACGTCCCGCACTCGACAAGCAGCGGCTTGGCGAATTGATCGACTTGATTGGAACGATTGGGCTCGGCGATAAAGCGAATCGATCGAAAGACATTCTCGGCCGCGTCTATGAATATTTTCTTGGCCAGTTTGCCAGCGCGGAAGGGAAAAAGGGCGGACAGTTCTACACGGCGCGCTGCGTGGTTCAGCTTCTCGTCGAGATGCTCGCTCCTTACAAAGGCCGTATCTTCGATCCGTGCTGTGGCTCAGGCGGGATGTTTGTTCAGAGCGAGAAGTTTGTCGAAGTGCACGGCGGTCGCATCGGCGACATCAGCGTATTCGGTCAGGAATCGAATCCGACCACCTGGAAACTCGCGAAGATGAACCTCGCAATTCGTGGCATTGAGAACAATCTGGGATCGGAGAACGCCGACAGCTTCCATCGCGATCTGCACAAAGACTTAAAGACTGATTACATCATCGCCAATCCACCATTCAATATGAGCGACTGGGGCGGAGAGCGCCTGCGCGAAGACGTGCGCTGGAGGTACGGAACTCCGCCGGTCGGCAACGCAAACTTCGCCTGGGTGCAGCACTTCATCCACCACCTCGCCCCAACAGGTCTCGCCGGCTTCGTGCTCGCCAATGGCAGCATGTCATCGAATCAATCAGGAGAAGGCGAGATTAGAAAAGCAATCATTGAAGCCGATCTTGTTGACTGCATGGTCGCTCTGCCTGGGCAGCTTTTCTACAACACGCAAATTCCTGTGTGCCTTTGGTTCATCGCACGCGACAAACGCAACCACCGATTTCGCGATCGCCGCGGCGAAACGCTATTCATCGACGCGCGCAAGATGGGAAGCATGATTGATCGCGTCCACCGCGAATTGAATAAGGATGACATTCAAGAGATTGCGAATACCTATCATGCTTGGCGCGGTGACAAGGGTTCAGGCGAATACAAAGACGTGGCTGGTTGCGCAAAGTCCGCTAGACTCGAAGAGATTCGCCTGCACGGGCACGTTCTTACTCCCGGCCGATATGTCGGGAACGAAGAAGCCGGAGATGATGGCGAACCGTTCGAAGACAAGATGCAACGCCTAACAGCCACGCTCGAAGAGCAATTTGCGGAATCGGCGAAACTTGAAGAAACTATCAGGGCGAACCTGGCAATGATACATAAGAACCTATGAGCAAAGAACGATTTGCGGAACGTCAAGGCGAGCTTGCCCACGCCGCCGCGCGATTAACCGAAGCGGTTGCGCAACCTGAAACCGACATTGTCCGCGATGCGGTTATTCAGCGTTTTGAGTTTTCTTTCGAATTGGCTTGGAAAGCGCTCCAACTTTATCTTGAACACCAAGGGCATGAATCCGGTGGCCCGCGCACGACGCTCAAGAAGGCATTCGCTGAAGGCATCATCGCAACGCCGGAGGAAGCCGATCTCTGGCTGCTAATGCTAGGTGATCGAAATTTGACAACTCACGCCTACAATGAAGCGCTTGCCAAGTCCATCTACAAGCACATAGTTGAGATTTATGCTGCACTTCTGTCAGCGTTGGCCGATGACGTCCAGAAGCTGAATTGGGATTGAATAATGAAACACATCGAGCTCAGAGACAAAGACCTCGCGGTGTTGCGCGGCACATTCAGCCGGTTTCCGTCTGTCCGCGAAGTGCGAGTGTTCGGTTCACGCGCGACCGGCGATGCGCGCCGAGCTTCCGATCTGGATCTGGCAGTGTTTGCTCCCGACGCCACTGCGGAAGAATGGGCCGACCTTTGCGAAGCGTTGGAAAGCACGCCGATCATTTACGAGCTCGATGTCGTCCGCGCGGAACAAACGTCCAACGCTCGCTTGCGAGAAAAGATCGAAGGCGAAGGCGTAACTGTTTATCCGGAGGAAAAGTCATCGAAAATCAAAGGGTAGTTTTACGAAAGCCGCAAACTAATGCTGCAGACCAGCACATTGCCAGAGAGCGTCGCTCACTGCCGCTGGAAGATGCAGTCGAAACCATCATTGACTATAGAGGGAAGACCCCGAAGAAAGTTAATTCGGGCATTCCGTTGATCACAGCGAAGATAATCAAGAACGGCAAGATCGAGACACCAACCGAATTCATTTCACCGGACGATTACGACGAATGGATGCGTCGCGGCCTCCCCCAGGCTGGGGATGTTCTTCTTACAACCGAAGCCCCGCTTGGCGAGGTGGCTCAATTAGATTCCGGCAAGGTGGCGTTGGCCCAGCGTGTCGTAGCGGTGCGCGGAAAAAAGGATCTGCTCGATAACGACTTTCTCAAATACCTGCTGCAATCGCGCGAAGTGCAAGACCAACTCAGATCGCGTGCCAGCGGGACAACGGTCCAGGGAATCAAACAAAGCGAGCTTCGCAAAATCAACCTCACTCTTCCCTCTTTGACTGAACAGCGCGCGATTGCCGACGTGCTTGGCTCACTGGATGACAAGATCGAATTGAACCGGCGAATGAACGAGACGCTGAAAGCAATGGCCCAAGAGCTGTTGGAAAAGCTAAAGAAGGAAGGCGCAGGCAGCAAGCGGCTTGATGACCTTGTCGAGATTAACGCACAGACGTTGAGTAAGCAGGACGCGCTCGATCTAATTGAATACATCGAAATTTCCGAAGTCTCGCAAGGCAACATTGGTAATATCCAACTGTTCCAACGCGGCAGAGAACCAAGCCGAGCGCGCCGAAAATTACGACATGGCGATACTGTTCTCTCTACGGTCCGCCCTGACCGCCGCTCATATTTTCTCTGTTTGAATCCATCTCCAAATCTCATCGTATCTACTGGCTTCGCTGTTGTCTCACCGATCAGAGCACCTTGGAGTTTCATTCACGCCGCGCTAACACAAGATGAGATCTTTGACTACCTGGGCCAGCAAGCGGACGGCGGAGCCTATCCAGCCATCCTGCCGGAGATAATTGGAAAGTTTGAGATCCCGTGGCCCAGTAACTCTTCAGTGGTTGAAGAATTCCACCGGGAATGCGGCCCACTCTATGCACTCGCGGAGAGCAATCGCCGCGAATCAAGAACTCTCGCCGAGTTGCGCGACGCGCTGCTGCCCAAGCTACTGTCGGGCGAAATTCGGCTGAAGCCCCAAACGGAGAGTTCGCAGGAGATGCCTTATGCCTGATGTTTACTGCGTGCGCGCCGAGTTTGGCACGTACACGAAGCAATTTCTCGACGGCGGTTACGTAGCTATTGGATGGATCCCAAAAGTTGATTTGTCGAAGGTGCGCTCGAAGGAAGAACTCTACCCGTTTTACAAGAAAGCGCATCCGCAGGACACAAGCAATGTAGTAATCGGCCTACAGGTCGGGCAGATCGCTCGCTTCCTCTTTGATATCAAGGCAGGCGATTTTGTAATCACTCCACCAGCAAACACGGAGATTCTGCATTACGGAATCGTCGATGCCGATCCCTCTTATTTCTACTTTCAGGGGAATGATGGGTTTCCTTATCCGCATCGCCGGCGCGTCAAGTGGAGTGCCGAGACGGTCAGACGTTCGGACTTTTCGGTGCCGTTCCAAAACACGATTCGTGCGTCACTAACGGTTTACAATATCTCTCAAGCGGACCATTTCTTCGAAGTTATTGGCCGCAGGGACTTTGTTCGTCGCTCGCAAAAGGCGGTCTATGACCCCTATCAGGCTGTTCTGGATCAATTGCTTGAGTTGAACGACAAAGAGTTTGAGATCCTGATTACGCACTTGCTTGCCGCATTGGGGTTTGAAGGCTCCGAGCACATCGGCAAAACAGGTGATGGGGGTGTAGATGCGACCGGCGAGTTGAACGTCGCGAATCTGGCAAAGGTGAAGATATTCGTTCAGGTGAAACGATACAAGCTTGGTTCGAAAATCAATGCGAACGTTGTTAAAGCGCTGCGCCAGTCGATCCCGGCTGGCGGTCAAGGAGCATTCATAACAACTGCCGATTTTCGAACCGCAGCAAGCGAGGTTGCTCTTGAAACAGGATTCCCGCGGATTGGATTAGTCAACGGGAGACAATTGGTCGACCTACTGGTCGAGCATTGGGAAGACATTCCGCAGGAATTCAAAGACAAGCTGGGCCTGAAGCCGGGTTTGGTGCGGGCTTGAGCCTAAGTGGATTCGATTCAGTTACGAATCCTATGCGCGCGCCGAAGCTCATGTCGAGCATCTGCGAGTGCGCGATTGACAGAATAATGAAGACCTTCCGATGAGGATTTCCCGCATCCAAATTGATAATTTTAGATCCATCAAACACCTTCATTTTGAGGTTCCCCAGCTCTGTTGCTTGGTTGGACCCAACAATGCGGGAAAGAGCAATGTTCTCTCGGGAATTCAGCGTGTGCTTGGTCGGGATTGGGTCAGCGTTACCTCATTTGACGAGGAAGACGTTTACGGACGCGATTCAAACGCTGACATTAGCATTCAGGTCTCGTTTGAACCGGGAATTCCTTACTCCAAGTTCGTACATGGCGATCCCGCTTTGATTAGTACTCTCTCTTTTGAATACACGAGGTACAAGCTTCGCGAAGAAAAGGGCAATAGACGCCTGGAGCAAAAGTGCCTGGATGAAGAAGGCAAGCAAACTATGGTCTTGGCCAAGGCGCCCAAGAAGGGAGAGAAACGCCAATACCAGCCGCTAGTCAATATTCCATCAGAGGTTCGAGAGTCGGTCCCCCTCATTTACATCGGAACAAACCGAACACTCAAAGAACAGCTGCCCACTGCGCGGTACTCCATGCTTCGGCAGTTGTTTGAGGATATAAATCGCGACCTACAAGACCCGAAACAAACAGTGAGGGTCAAGAAACAAGACGGAAGTGATGTGGAGGTTCAACGGCTAGAACGATTTCACACTTTGATGGAAGCCGCGGTCAGACTCTTGCGGACCGACTCGTTCGAGGCTTTGGAGAAATCAATCAAGAAACACGCGTTACGACAACTTGGATTTGACCAGGCGACCGATTCTGACAAGCTCGATCTATTCTTTTCTCCGTTTGACACAATGGATTTCTACAAGTCGCTCGATCTTCGTGTCCGAGAAGGTTCATTCTCGATCAGCGCAACACAGTTGGGCGAAGGCGTACAGAATGCCTTAGTGCTCGCAATCTTACAGGCGTTTGAGGAGCGAAAGAAGCAGGGAGCAATCTTGCTGATTGAAGAGCCGGAGATGTTTTTGCATCCGCATATGCAACGCTCTCTCTATAAAACCATTAGAGAAATCGCGGAGACGAATCAGGTCATCTACACGACTCACTCTCCTCATTTCGTCTCTGTTCCGGAATATGACGAGGTGGCAATAGTTCGCAAAGGCGTCGATGGCACAACCGTGAACTGTTTAGACCTTCCGACTGACGCCAAAAGAAGGGAAAAGCTAATCAAAGAATTGGATCCGGAACGAAATGAAATGTTCTTCGCGAATCGACTTCTTTTAGTTGAAGGCGATACGGAAAAACTGGCACTGCCAGAGTATGCCAAAAGACTCGCGTTGGATCTCGACCGCGAAGGGGCAACGACTGTTGAAGTTGGCGGCAAGCGAAGCCTTCCAGAGTTTGCTCGGATTGCTGCGTCATTTGGAATTCCGACAGGCGTCGTCTATGACCAAGATTCGTCAGATATCAAAGATAAGGGCGAAGAAGCAGACTTCAACACTGCATTGGACGGACTTGCTCGCAAGGATGGCTCTGTGATGGTTTGGCGGTTTACCAAGAAGTATGAAGATCATCTGCGAAACGCTATCGGTGAAAAGAAATATCAAGAACTCTGCCAAAAGTATTCCCACGTCGGAAAGCCGACGCGAGCTCGTCTAATAGCCATGGAGACTGCCTTGCCGATTCCTGCCCCAATACCAGAAATCTTGAACTGGTTAGCCAACAAGGTCGAGGCTTCAGCAGTTACCAAATGAGTAGCTTCACAGAATCCGTTGTTGAAGAAGCCGCGCTCTCTTGGTTCGGCGAGCTTGGCTACTTCAATTCTGCGTGCATCGAGATCAACCACAAGAATATTGGGCACGACTGTGGGGTTATTGATTCACAAATAGATGCATACCACCATTGGACAAGTCGATCTCTGGCGGAAGAGTCCTTCCGAGATCAACGTCTCGAATTCAAAGAAGCCCAGACGCGGCTCGACAATCGCAAGCTCAACGAATACTGCGTCGCCATCGAGAACGAGCCACGCCAAGCCGACGCTGACATAGAATGAAAGGTTCGAGAGTAAGTGATCGCCAATCGAAGCGTCGTTGACCTGAGATAGTAAGAAATGTTTGGCGATTACATACGACCGCGTCATGCCCAAATGTTTAAATTGACGAAGTCCGAATGGAGAGATTCGAGGATGGGGATTGAAAACTTTCCATAAATGCGAAGGGCCCCCAGGAATTCCCAGGAGCCCAGCGCCGACCGGACATTTCCAGTCCAACTTGAGTCCTAAGATGCCAGAATCCGAGTTAGCCGTCAATCGTAGCCTTGCGCCTTGTCGTACTCTTGCGCCTACTCGGACTTATTTAAAGGAACGCCTTGGAAGAGCGGTGAAAAGCCTTGAACGTGCTGAAACGCAAGAACTTGTTTATTTAAGCGCAACCCCAAATTGATTACCTTTACAGAATCCACTGTCGAAGAGGCCGCGTTATCGTGGTTTGGTGAGCTGGGCTACTCGATCCTCGCCGGCCCGGAACTCGCACCGGGTGAACTCCTCGCAGAACGCGATAACTTCGACGATGTAGTCCTTAGAAAGCGACTTGAAGCGGCGCTTTACTCACTCAATCCCAACATTCCCACGGAAGCAATTGATGATGCGCTGCGAAAGATAACTCTTCCAGAAGCTCCCTCGCTCATCGCAAACAATCGCGCGTTTCACCGAATGCTGATTGACGGCGTCGAGGTGGAATACAGAAGACAAGACGGAAGCATTACGGGTGACCGCGTTCGACTAATTGATTTCGACGACCCCACCGCGAACGACTGGATGGCAGTCAATCAGTTCACCGTAATCGAGGGTCAACAGAACAAGCGGCCAGATATTCTTGTGTTCGTCAACGGCCTTCCTCTCGCAGTAATTGAATTGAAGAACGCGGCGGATGAAGAAGCGACTTCATACAAAGCTTTCAAAGACCTGCAGACATACAAGCTACTGATTTCTTCACTCTTTGTGC
>JALZJF010000225.1 GCA_030859905.1 Acidobacteriota bacterium | reverse complement strand
CGCCGCCAGCGACAAGCCTTGCATGAGAGACATGCTAATTGCGCGTCCGCTGCATGCCATTGTTCGGCGGCTGCGGAGAATAACGATCTACTTTGCGTCTGCCTTTGCGGCGAATCGCTTCTGAAGTTGCTGCAGAGTGAAAGCGTTGCCGCGATTGAAAAACTGACGCATCTTTTTAGACTCGTCATCATTGCCGAAGCCCATACTAACCACTCTAACCCGAGTAGTCTTCTCACCCTGGGCCTCGAAATAGACGACTGTCCACATGTTCTTGATTCCGTTCGGGAAGGGAAATCCTTGAGGCGCCTTCGTGACTTTAAAAGACAGCATGCGCATAGGCTCGTAGCTGAGAATCGTGTTCTCGATGGCCTTGGCATCATCGATCGTGCCCCTTGGATCGTATTGGCTTTTCATCGTACCGCCGAGCTTGATTTCAATCTCAGCATGAGCCGCCATCCATGACTCCAAGCCCTCCCTGGTGGTGAAGGCCGCCCAAACCTGATCCAGCGGCGCTTTGACAATGCCCTCATGAACGAGCCGGTTGTCATCCTGAGCGCGACATACGCTTGGTAAAAGCGCCAGGACGATCATCAACAAAACCAATCCCGCGGTATTCTTCATATGTATCCTTTCGTTTGAAAGATCATTGATGCCGCCGAACGCTGGACTTCAGCGGCTTTCTGCCCAGAGCATCTGTGAATGATGAAAACGTCGCAGGCAAAAAGTCCGCTGCAAGGACTTGTTCGGTGCGGTATTGCGGTAATCATTCACGGCAACTTATTGACTTTTCTGGCTCGACGGACGAGCCGCACTTGCCGCGTTGCGATATTCCGGCGTCCAACGTAACACTAAATAATGCGGGTCAAGCGTAACTGACTCGACACGAAAATTTACCGGAAAAGAAAATGACGTTTCACCTCTGCGAATTTTTACCGTGCGGACAAGACGCTGACCTTGATTGTTCTTGGCTTCGATTTCCAGCGCGGTTTGATAATAAGGCGATGTTTGATTGATAACACCACGCAGCTTTTCGTTTTCTTGTTTCCACGTCAGCTGAAAATCCGGCGCATCCGTGCGCTCAAACCACTGCTCATAAAACCCTCGCAAATTTCTGCCTGCGCCCTTTTCAACGATTCGCAAAAACTCGTTCCATCCGATTTCTCGAAAGGCATACCGCCGCGTGAGGTCGTGAAGAATACGCTGAAACCGTTCTCTGCCTACCTCACGCGAGAGCATGTCAAACACGAGAAAGCCTTTACTGTAAGCTATATTGCGATGCTCTAGTTGCGACCGTAAATCCGACAATTTATTATCGAAGCCTGCACCGACTAACTTAAAATACTGAAGCGCGCTGTAACCAGGGTCGTATTCAAAACCCGCCCGTCTGTATTGTTCGGCGGCATCAGCGCCCGCTAAGGTTTCCACGACACGCAATGCACCATATTCGGCTAACGCTTCTTCCATATAAAGTCCGGGCGGCGTTTTCAATGCGGTTGTGTGGGGGAACCATTGATGGCTAAATTCGTGTCCGAAGAAATTTAGAACATACTTTATATCCGGCGCATCGAAAGCGCGGCTATTCAGAAGGATGAATCCTTGCATCGCCGCCGCATTAAAGCCTGCCTTTTGTGCTAAATCTCGCGGTATTTCAACGAGCGCGAATTCATCAAAAGGATAGGTCCCAAACTCTTGCGTAAGGACATTGAGGATTCTCGAAACACCGTCCAAATACTGGTTGACATTCTGTCGAGGGCGCAGCAAATAAACCGCAGCCGGAACAGAACCATTACGTCGAACAACAGTGTAGTTGCCTGCGGCAAACGCAAAATACGTCGGGTGAGCGCTTTCAAACTTGAAGACGCCTTGCTCCGCTTCCTGAGCAGAACTGCGCCTAATGCCGGTGGCATAAACTGTCTGCCCGGTTGGAACAGAAAATTGAAGTGAGCCAATGCCTTTATCACTCCCACCATCTACTAACGGATACCAGTCCGTTCCCCAAGCAGATGCAAAAGAAACTTCAGAGCCTATATAGAACTGATTAGCAAGCTGTTCGCCTCCCGCATACGAAAAACGTAGCAAGACAGATTGACCTGCTGGAATCGGGCGAAGGGGACGAACAATCCATTTAACATTTTTGCCGCTCGCGTCTCTCCTCTCGACTCCGGCAATTCCAACACTTGTCGCAGGTTCGAGAACTTCAACAGTAAAATCCCGCATCAATTCGCTCAAGGATAGCCGGATTTCCGAGCGAGATACGTTAACTGTTGGTAATCGTAGCGTGCCACTCGCTTCAAGACGGTGTTCAGCGGGCAACAAACGAATTGAAAGGTCATACTGCGGAATCGAATTGTCTACGTTTTGTGCGTAGCTTGACGAATTAGCCGAACCGATAATTATTAAACTCAAAAGGTAAATAAAGATTGCGGTAATTCTCATCATTAAAATGATTCTCCTTCCCGACCATTCGATTAACTAAGACGCCGCAGAGACCAATTTATGACAAAGATTTTCTGTCAGTAGGAAACAGCGAAGCACCGAACGCCCGGCATCACCCGCGCCCAACTTCAACGTGCATGAGAGGCTTCGTGGCGGGGCGTCGGGTGCATGCCGTTGTTAGCCTGCGCGCCTATCTCCCCGACCGTTCAGCCGTCGATTGGCCGCCACCGGTGATCCGTGGTCCCCGTCGTGACAACGTATGGAAGAACGATGCACCCGGCGGGGCTCCGCCGCATCTCGTCACCCTCCGCGTTCATCTGGTTTTCCGTTTCGATTTTTGACGGGCGATATCCTGTGCGAAGTACCACTCGTGGCCTTCGGGGTCTGCAGCACCATAACGGCGATGCCCGTAGAATGTATCCGTGGGCTCCTCTAGGATGGTAGCACCCGCTTTCTTGGAGCGCTCAAAATGCTTGTCCACATCTTCTACGTTGACGTATAGCTCTTGCGTTGCCTGGCCAAGTCGCTTTGGATTCCGGTAACCAGCCCCCGGACACCCCATCATGATCAGGTCATCGCCAAACTGCATCGCTGCGTGATTGATCTTGCCATCCGGACCCCGCATCTGGGTGCCATGTTTGTGGAATCCGAATGCCTTGGCTAAAAACTTCAGAGCTCCGCCGACATCCTCATACAAGAGATATGGTGTGATGCTCATCAACTTGCTCCTTTTTCGTCGACCTGCCTATACTCCCGGCAGCACCGCGTAAGACCCGCGCTCACAAGCAGGCTAACGCTAGGCATAAGCCGCGAGCACGAGACCTGATCTTTAGCGAGCAAGCTGGATGCGAGTCGGCTTGATGCCGTTGTTAGGTTGCGCCTTATTCTAAGTCAACCACCTCGATTGAATCGTCTTTCGTTAAAATTCCTTCAACCAAAACGGCGCAATAAACACCGGCAAAGGCAGCGTGTGCTTGGGCGACTTTGCGTAAAACTTCCGGGTTGTGTTCGCCGGTGTCAGGGTCGAGCGAAATCATCTTACAGCGCGGGTCGCGTTCCAGAACCATAATCAACGCGCTCGAACCGATACGCAGTTTGCGACCGACCAACTCATCCTCGGCAAAGCCGTAATCCGATGCGAGATTAAGATAGACGTTTGCCCGAAAGCGTCGTTTATCAATCGGAATGCCCAACTCCGCTTCGACCTGTCGGACGGTTTGCAGGCTAATCAACAAAACCGGGCGACAGTCGGTCAACGCACGGTCTGAACGCACGAGCGTGAGGTGATTTTCACCGCGCAATCCTTCGCCGAGCATCTCTATCAATGCTGGGTCATCAATCGCGACTACCGCGCCTGAAGGCGTCACGACATCCAACATCAGGTCATCCGGTTCGGCGTTTGCCGGAGTGACACCGGGCGCGATACTCATCGCTTCGGTCAGATTCGGTGGTTTCGCCGCCCTTTCTGCATAACGGAACTTTGGCTGATAGAGCAGCATTTGTTGCTGTACATTTGCGTTCAGATAAGGAAAGCCTTTGCGGGCGGCTGAATTCTTGAAGGCGTAGCAGCGGTCGCCGTAAAAGCCGGAAAATCCCATAAACGCTTCGGTCATCGCCTCGCCGCTCATACTTTTAATCGGGTAACGCCATAAACTTTCGACAGTTCCAACAGTCGTCACATCAACGTCTCCTTTTATTCTTCCCGCACATTACACGAAGTTCAGCATGCTCCCTCGGGATCACCACCGAGGATGAAAATCTGGTTGAATTGAAGAGTCGTCATTGGCTACTATTTATTTGGACGATCAACTTGCACTGACCTCGGCAGTCGTCAGGTTGATCCGCTGAACAACGCGGCACCAATTCTCTGCAGAATCGCAGGGGAGGTTGAAGTTTGCCCTAAACGCTCTTTTTCTTTTCAGAGCAGCAACCCAGCAAATGTTCGATTACATTAGCTACGGTGTCTCAATTCTTATTCCGACTTTATGATTACAAAGCGATGACTATTATATAAAGTATCAGGGTGGCATGTTCGGTGACATTTATTTATGTTTGGCAACTCTCATCTCTCGCAGCAGCGCGAAGCGTTAACCTGACCATCCAACTCTAGCAGCAAATTTGTTTCCGCTTATCATCAGCGATGCCGCCGAACGATCGCGAATGAGCCGCGCGCCCGCGGCGACATGATCGCATGAGACCGGCGGGCGCGTCGGCTCCATTCGCTGGTTAGCCAGCCTGTCGGGTGTTCCCGACTAACCTACTGCGCGCGAATGATCTGGTAATCGCCGGGCCGGGGGCCGGAGCCGACGGTCCATCCCTGCGCGATCGTCACCATCCAGCCGTTACCCGTGAGAGTAACGCCCTCAATGCGAACCGGGCCAGGCAGTCGTCGCGTGCCATTGTCGCGTATGAGGACGCCGTTCGTCGCCTCCAACGTGCCCCACTCGCCCTTGGTGGCGTACCGGTTGAAGTACACCGTCCCGACTTCGGGAATGGGCGTGGCTCCCACAGCATTGAATGTTGTGCCACCACCAGACGGAACGAGCAGCCCCGGACCATCGACGAAGCGGTTCCGCAGCTCGAGCACCAGGGCCCGTCGCTGTTCGTCGCGCGTCTGTTCCGCAGCCCGGAGTTCCACGCCACCGTAACGCGCCGAGGCTTCGACCGCGTTCGCCGTTGGGGTGACATCCAGGACTGCCATCAGCATCTGCCCGAGATCGGAGTCGCTGCGCACCCTGCGCCTCCAATCTGCGGACGCGTCATCGAGAAGCATCGCGTACGCCACACCCGTCATATAGGATTGCTGCAGGAACGTCTCGTGCACTTCGGCTGCAGCCAGCTGCTCGATCGCACTGGCGACCGCCTCGGGGCGCGACGCGGCCGTGGTGACCGTACCGGTATATTGGGCCAGGCCTTCCCTGATTTCTTCGACGCGCTCGTTCTCTGCGGCATTGGCAAACTGCGAACGGCGCGCCATTCGGAAGGCGAGCGCATCGCTGACTGCACGCTTACGGTCTTCACCAGACTGACGGAGCGCGCGCGCCAGCGCCCGCCACTCGAGCCGCAACCAGACTCGCCCCTCGACGGTGTCCAGATGCGCATTCTGTCCGCTAGGGGTGATGAGCCCGAGCTCTGGCTGAATCCGGTGGAAGAGCTCGTGCAGCATCAAGATCCCTCGTGCGCGAGCATCCAGGGAGGTCGTGAAGTCCCACATGTAGGCGGCCCAATGCGAACCACCCCAGTCGATCGGCGCATTCATGAACCCAAGGGTTCGAGGCTGTTCCGCTGTCGGGCGAGGCTGGTTTGTGGCGAGCGTTCGCGTCCGTGCGTCGGCGAACACCATCGGCCCGCACAAGGAGACGCCCCAGAGTCGCCCACCGTCGCGTTGACAGATGGCGGCTGCCTCCTTGAAGTAGGCTTCAGCACGTTGCTGATCGAACCTGGGCTGCTGCGGGATTGACCAAGCACAGCGACAGGGATACCAGGCCGAACCACCACCCAGACGTGAAAATGTGTCTGCCCATAGTTCCTCCGAATCGTGCTGAACCCTGCGACGGGCTGGCTAACGCTGGCCTTCAGCTGCGGCGCGCGATCAGCATTCAAGCTAAGGGGAAAAAGATTACTTGAGAAGCATGCTATCGCGCCGTCAGCTGCAAGGCTTTGTTAGGCGGCGTCGCTGGTGTTGCGAACCGTCGGGCGCAGCACATTTTTAGGCGCCACTCATGCGTACAGTCCAGATTCCTACGTGACTCAGTTCCACGTCGTGGCGAGTTGGAGGCCACGCTAACTGACACTGTTAACGAGCACTCAGCAGTTTCTGGGCTGCGGGAAGAGCGGCGTCAAAGACTGATGGCTGAAAGGCATCGTTGACAAAGAGCTGGTCTACAGTCAGGAGCGCCGAAACACCGTACGCCTGGTCCGCGGTGCCCACGGCAGTCCTCCACCTTGACACCGCATCTTTCGTGAGAGAGCCGAGACGCGTCAGGGCCCGATCTGGGTTTCCGCTCTTCCAGCCGCCGCCCGCGAAGAGAAAGTCTTGGAACGCGATTCCAGCAAGAGTAAGGCTCGGAGAGTTGCCCGGCTCGGCGCTTTGACGTTGAGCAGTCCGCCACTTCTCAACTGTTACCCTGTCGATGTTCCTGAACCTGCTCAAGTACTCTGCAACCTTTGCGGCGGTCAGAGGCCTCCGCGACCAGAACCTAGTTATGAGCTGCATCCTCGCTTCCCTACGCCCTCCGTCGGTCTGAGTTTCCCCGGTCGTGGCCAATGCAATGTCGAGAGCCTGCGACGCAGCATTGGAAAGAGCGTCTCTCTTTCATCCTTTTCAAGACTCACAAACGCGTCGATATTCATCTCAGCGTGACTGTCCCTCACTGCTTTGACCATCGCCTCGGCGACTGCGTCAGACTGCACTGTGGTAGCTCGCTGAGATCTCGCAGACAGAACGAGGCAACAGAATGCGACCGCCACAAGCGTGAGAAATGCGGCTCTAAACATCGATGTTCTCATCTTTATCCTCCCCGTTGAGATCATGAGCGCCTAACGCTGGAGCTGCGCCGCCGGGAAACAACTGCATCGTGCGTCAGGCTGTCGATGAGAGGCAGGCTGATTCCGGTCGGCTCCAGCGACTTGTTATGCGGCGTGTGGACGGAAACCTCTACCCTACTTTACTTCACCTTTCCTTCCCACTTCGTCCCATCGTTGAAGGTTATCTCAGAGACGTACAGCAGAAAATGTGTAATCATCTTTGAGGGTTTTAGGAGTTCCATCATCTGTCAGAGACTTAACCTCATCCCACACGATAAGCGGTTGGTCAACAAAGAATGTTTTAGTTGCGGGCATCGGAAGCTTCAGCGGATTCGTGCCGATGTTGACAGTCTCGTTTTGGAGCAACACGCCCAATTCGATAAGCGGCGTTATCCCAGAAAGTAAAACCTCCGCCGCGTCTGACGTAACATCACAGGGTGATAGCGATTTCCGAACTCCTACGTCCCTTTTGTAAACATTCCAACCTAGTTTCACCGCGCTAACAGGCTTGGGTGAAAAGCTCTCGATTGTGACTTGAGCCAGCAACACGTGCTGAGGCTGTCCACCGAGAGATACAACCTTTACCTCAACAGGATAGCAGCCCGCAGGCGGGTGATAGTAAGGCACGAAGGCAATACTCTTCTTTGGCGCCTTTGGTGTATCTGGCGCAACCTGCTGTCCGAAGCTAGTCTGAAAAGTGAGAGTTAAGAGAAGTGTTAGGGCGAACGCGATTCTTGCAGTGTGGCCGTTCATGCTTTTCTCCTACGAAAGACTTACGTAAAGACTTTTTTCACTGTTTACACGTGACCTTAGAGTATAAGTTCAAAACATTCCTATCGAGATCGTGAGAAGCATAACGCTGGCCTTCAGCGGCGAGCGATTACACTCAACCTTCGCTGCACCCTTCAATCAAAGGCGCGCTCAACCGAGTCCGCTGCAAGGCTTTGTTATACGCCAATGAGCGGATGTAGTCCGACCCGAAGCTCACTTGCAAGTCCGTTCTACTGCGCCCATCCGGGAACGCTTTACCCGAGCTGCTCGGCAAGCGCGATGATGATGCCCTCGGGGCCGCGGACGTAGGCGAGCCGATACGTGTCCTCGTATTGCACCACTTCGCCGACCAGTTCGGCGCCGTGGGCGAGCAGGCGCGCGACGACGTCGTCGATGTCATCGACGGCGAACATGATGCGGCGGATCCCGAGTGCGTTCACCGGAGCGTTCGCGGGCCCAGTTCTGATCGCCTCCGGCGTGTGGAACTTGTCCAGCTCGATCCGTCCGTGGCCATCCGGAGTGCGCATCAGCGCGAGGGTAGCACGGACGTTCTGAAGGCCGACGAGACGATCTACCGAGGGGCCCTCGACGGTCGTCTCGCCCTCCAACTCGAGTCCGAGTTCAAGAAAGAAGGCCTTCGCGGCCTCAAGGTCGTCGACGACGATGAGGAGGTTGTCCATTCGTTTAAGCGTCATGTTCTTCCTTCCCAAGCTTGACTGGTGATGCCGCACGTGGCGTATAACGCCGAGCTTCAGCGGCCGGGCGACAACTGCATCACGAGCAAGTTATCGATGAGAGACGCGCTGATTCCGGTCCGCTGCAAGCGCTTGTTGGATGGCGTTCACGAGACCCGCACAAGAGAACAACAACTCATCACTTCTGAAACTCTTGCACGAGAAAGACCCAATCCCATTTGTCCCCGTCTTCTTCGCTCCTACCCACTCCGCATATAGAGTGACCTGTTCACCTTTCTTCAGTTCCTTCTCGAAAAAGGAAATCAACCCTGCCTGCACCGGCAACCAATGCTCGTCCTCTCCTTCCAGGAACAGCATCTCGGTTCCGTATCGGCCGATCACTTTCGGATCTACGTTAAACGACGTCACGAGCATTTCAAGGTGCTGTTTTTTCGCGGATAAGATCGATCTGGTCTGATCTGTAAAGATGACACGCACTTTTGAAGGGAAAGTATCACCGGTCAGGATCATGCTTCCTTGATTTCCCTTAAGTAACTTCGGGTTGGAATGGTCCCTGATGATTTCTATGAGAGTGCGCGGCCTATACCTTTGGTAGCCCTTCATGGTACGACCTTCATTCTCAGGCGTAAGCGCAACAAATCCTCTCCTATTCACATTACAGGTCCCGACAAAAATCACGTCATGCTTCTTAGAAAACGGTTCAAAAGGAATGTTTTGGGCGCAGACCTCTACACCGTTTGCGGTCCGCCAGCGGTAGACAAGCCGGTCCTTCCATTTTTCTTTGGACACAAAGAACTGATTGGCGTCGGGCGGCATCGGTAGTACTAACGCGACCGCCGTGGCTGTAAGCATGCGATCCGGATCTGTTCCCCGCGCGGCAGTTTGCATCCGTTCGTCAGCACTCATGCGCGCTCCGGGCAGAAGCACTACCGCGCCAGACATACCCTCATGCTCTTTTAAGGCTGCACGGACGCCCTGTTCGAGGTTATAAAAGCGCAAGCCAGAAGCCTTATCAACCGAGCTTGACATTCCCTGAGCTGGGAACTTCCACTGCAAAGGTTTCTCTTGAGCCCGAGCCAGGGTAGAGCACACTAGAATCAGGAAGCCGAGTGTGTAAGGCTCTATAGATCTATTGAACATAACAACACCTATGCTTCTCTCGTCGCCGGACTGCGGGCAAGCCATCCAACGCCCGAATTAACCCGCCCGCGCGCAGATATTCAATCTTCGCCGCCAGGAAGCATCTTGAGAGGCACGCTATCGCGGGTCGGGTTGAATGAGTTGTTAGATTTCGTGCGACTTCCTCCGGGAGCTGAATTATTGCTCTTCAACCAAGTAACTCTCGCACTATAGGAATATAGCGCACAAGATAAGCCGCAAGGATGACAAGAATTATCTCGACAACAATGAGTAAGATCAATAACAGAGGAGTTGCTACAATGATGCCAAGCCCAGGTAGAGCTATAGAATCTGCACCTTTCATCCAGAAACCAAGCACACCGATTATTGCCACCAATATAATAGCGGTGATTAATATCAATAATATAAGTACGATGTTCGACATCTTATTCCTCTACACCGACGTTCAACAGGAATCTAACGCTGGGCATCAGCGGCGCGCACGAACCGCCGCCAGCGACAAGCCTTGCATGAGAGACATGCTAATTGCGCGTCCGCTGCATGCCATTGTTCGGCGGCTGCGGAGAATAACGATCTACTTTGCGTCTGCCTTTGCGGCGAAT
>JALZJF010000193.1 GCA_030859905.1 Acidobacteriota bacterium | reverse complement strand
CGTCACCTTTGATTTACACAAGGGTGAGATCCATGCCCTCGTGGGTGAGAACGGGGCAGGCAAGTCGACGTTGATGAAGGTCCTGGGTGGGGTTTACCCCCATCCTGAGTATGGTGGCGAGATCTTGATTGAAGGTCAACAGAGACGCTTCAGCGGGGTGCGTGATGCCGAGAAAGCGGGCATAGCGGTTATCTATCAGGAGCTATCTTTAGTGAAGGAGATGACTGTCGGGGAAAACATTTTTCTCGGACGCGAGCCTTCCAAGTGGGGTGTCATTCGTTCCGAGGAACTCTATCGTCGTGCTCAGCAGCTGCTGGAGAGTTTGCATCTTGATATCGATGCGCACACGCCGATTCGCAATCTGGGAATCGGTCAGCAGCAATTGATCGAGATCGCCAAAGCATTGTCGCAGGATGCCAGGATTCTAGTTCTTGACGAGCCTACCGCCGCACTTACCGACACCGAAGTAAAGACGCTATTCGGTATACTCAACCAACTGCGTACCAACCGTGTAGGGATGATCTACATTTCGCACAAGCTGGGAGAGGTGTTCCAAATAAGCGACAGAATTACCGTCCTGCGAGACGGCAAAACCGTGGGCACTAATCCTACGACTGAATGGGACGAGTCGAGCATAATCGCTCGGATGGTGGGACGCGAGGTGGGCGACATCTTTCCTGCTGTGGACCACGCTCACGGAGAAGTTGTCTTTGAAGTGGAGAATATGTCGGTGGCGGACCCGGATGTTCCCGGTAAAAAGCTGGTCGAGAAGGTTAGTTTCTCAGTACGCCGCGGTGAGGTGTTGGGAATTGCCGGTCTCATGGGGGCCGGGCGTAGCGATCTGCTGATGGCTATTTTCGGTGCTCACGCCGGCTCCAGGACCGGGGTGGTACGGATAGCGGGTAAAGCTGTTCACATTTCAAATCCAGCCGAGGCCATCAAACAGGGCATCGGTTTTGTGACCGAAGATCGCAAACGCTTCGGACTTGTGTTGGATCAAACAATCCTTTCCAACATGACGCTCGCCGGGCTGCGACGAATTTCCGGCCGCTTCATCACCAGTGTTGACGCCGAATCAGCGGCGGGTGAGCGCGCCATGAAAGACTTGAGAGTGAAAGCGAACTCGGTTTTCACCATCGCCGGGACCCTATCAGGCGGTAACCAACAGAAGATCGTTCTGGCCAAATGGTTGTTAACCAATCCGCGGGTTCTTTTTTTAGACGAGCCGACACGCGGCATCGACGTAGGCGCCAAGCAGGAAATCTATGCCCAGATTAACGCCCTGGCGAAGACGGGACTGGCTATTGTGCTGGTTTCGTCAGAATTGCCCGAAGTGCTCGGGCTTTCCGATCGCATTGTTGTTTTGCACGAAGGAAGAATGACCGGCGAGTTTACTCGCGCGTCTGCCACACCGGAAGCAGTGATGGCTTGCGCGACCGGACACGCGGCGCGAGCGGCGTGATTTGGGAACGATCGCAGCTTTGCCGCAGTCTGTGCGGAAGGCTTTGTAGGTTGTGTTAATACTCAGTTTATTAAAACCCCTGAGCGGCAGAGGTCATTTGAAAAACCCAAGACGGCCTACGACAATTTGCAGGTTGGGAAGGGGGCAGGCGGAGCGCGCCCCCGCCTCAAGCTGCAAATTCGCTCGACCTTGAATTGTCAATTCAAGGTTGATTGGCTGCGAATCTGGAGCGGGGGCGCGCTCCGCTTGCCTCCTTCCCAACCTGCATTTCAATGAACACTGAAGCCAACCACCCTGTCAGCGAACGTCCTCCAGCTAATCCTGATTTTGCAGGCTCCGTGGAACCAGAGGTCGCACCGCAAACGAGGATCGGGAAATTCAAGATCAATACCGACGTTCTTCGTGCGTACACGATGCTCTTTGCCCTGATTGCCATCTGGGTCTACTTCCATTATTCGACCGACCAGATCTTCCTCGACCCGCGAAACTTTTCGAATCTGATGCGGCAAACAGCAGTGACCGGGGTGCTTGCAGTCGGCATGTTAATGGTCATCATCACGGGGCAGATCGACTTGTCGGTGGGTTCGCTAGTGGGTCTTGCTGGAGGAATTGCGGCGATTGCGCAGGGGTGGCTCGGATGGGGACTGGCTCCCTCCTTAGCCGCCGGCATTGCCGTGGGCGTCGCTGTCGGCGCCTTTCAGGGTACCTTGACCGCATACGTTAACATTCCGGCTTTCATAGTTACTCTGGGAGGTTTGCTGGCGTGGCGCGGGGTAATCCTTGGTATGAGCCGGGGCGAAACGATTCCCTTGAGGCTCCCATCCTTCAAGGCGATTGGACAAGGCTACGTCGGGCCGATGGTAGGTTGGGTGATTGCGGCCATCGCCGTGGCGGCAATCATAGCGATGAGCATTTCGCGTAGTCGCGCGCGCCGCAGTCATGGAATTGGTGCGACTTCGCTGCGAACCACCTTGGCACGAGTTCTAATTCCCAGCGCCGTGATCATTGGGTTTGTCTACATGATGAATGCTTACGAGCTTGCTCCCGGGATGTCAGCCGGGATACCGAACCCCGTAATTATCTTTTTGGCAATCGCTCTGGCAGGCGCGTTTCTAACTCAGAATACGACCTTCGGACGTTATCTCTACGCGATCGGTGGTAACCCTGACGCGGCCCGGCTCTCGGGGATAAACATACGCAGACACATTCTCGCTGTGTTTTGTATCATGGGCGCGCTCGCTGGTGTGGCGTCAATAATCTATACGGCGCGCGTAGGTAGTGCGTCTCCTGACGCAGGGCAACTGTTGGAGCTCGATGCGATCGCGGCCTGCGTAATTGGAGGCACGAGCCTGATGGGTGGACGCGGTACGGTGTTTGGAGCCATTCTGGGCGCGCTGATTATGGCCAGCCTCGACAATGGCATGTCACTTAAAAACGTCGAACCGTACATGCAGAACATTATAAAAGGAGCCATTCTCGTTGCCGCCGTTGGTCTGGACATGGCAGGTCGCAAACGAAGCTAACGGCAGCGAACATGAAAGGAAAGAATTATCCGCGGATTACGCAGTTGACACATCCGCTTCCGAACTTGTAGGTGCTGAAAAAGGGTGGGTCCATTATAAGTAAGGATAAGACGATCCACGAAAGCACCCGAAATGACTCGAACTAAGGCCTCTCTTCGAGTCCGTTCGTGTGATTTCCTAGCACCCCACGCGGGCTGCCCGCGTGGGGACCCCGCGTGGATCGTTCTTAGTTCTTCAGCAGCCTGCCAGATTTTGTCGATTTCAGATCCGCGTTTATCCGAGAAACCGCGGCTAATTCTGCTAGCCGCCAAACTAGGTAGAATTGTTTAGGATGACCGCGCTAATCATTCACGGGCATTTCTACCAACCACCACGCGAGAATCCCTGGACGGGAGTCGTCGATCGCGAGTTTGGCGCCGATCCCTATCATGATTGGAATGAGCGCATTCATGCCGAATGCTACGCGCCCAACGCTCAGGCGCAAATCATGGGCGCTCAAGAGACGGTCGCGCGCACGGTAAACAACTACGAAAAGATAAGTTTCAACTTTGGCCCGACGTTGCTCTCGTGGCTCGAACGCCATCACCCTCAAACCTATAAGCGAATTATCGAGGCCGATCTGATTAGTCGTAAAACTCGGGGCGGTCACGGAAATGCCATTGCGCAGGCCTATAGCCATGCGATTTTACCGCTGGCAAACGATCAAGATCGTTTGACTCAGGTTGTCTGGGGTCTCGCAGACTTCCGGAATCGTTTCGCCCGAGCACCTGAATCGCTGTGGCTGCCGGAAACGGCCTGTGACAATCGCACCCTCGATCTGCTGATCGAGCAGCAACTCCGATTTGTTATTCTCGCTCCGACCCAGGCGGCGCGTTGGAGAACGCTAGGTAGTGACGAATGGAAATCTGAAGAAAACGGAAGCATCGATACAACCAAAGCTTATCGTTACCTTAATCAGGACGGCTCCGGGCGGTCAATCGCTGTTTTCTTTTACGATGGACCAGCAGCGCAGGCAATCGCTTTTGAGAAAGCGCTGGTTTCTAGTGAAGCTCTGGTCGCAGTATTTAAGCGGGCCGCAGCGCGGGGGCTCCTCGTGAATGTTGCTACCGACGGCGAAACCTATGGACATCATTTCAAGTTTGGTGACCTGTGCCTGGCCCATGCGCTGGAGTTCGAAGTTCCCGAAAGGGGGTTCTCGATTACAAACTACGGCCAATATCTCGATCAATACCCAGCGGAACTCGAAGTGCAGATCGATGAAGGCCCACTTGGCGAGGGCGCGTCCTGGAGCTGCGCCCATGGTGTTGGCCGTTGGCTCAGAGATTGCGGTTGCCACACAGGGGGAGAACCTGGTTGGAACCAGGCGTGGCGTGGACCGCTGCGGGCGGCGTTGCGGTTCCTCGGCGATAAGGCTGCCGGCCATTTTGAAACCATTGGTTCCGATGTGTTTATCGACCCCTGGGCGGCACGAAATGCTTCCATCGATCTCGTTTTGGACCAGCAGCGTTCACGAGCAGAGTTTCTCCATCGCCAGGCAGGACGCTGGCTATCCACAGCAGACCAGGTTCGGGCCCTGACCCTTCTCGAGATGCAGCGAAACGCTTTACTCATGTTCACAAGTTGCGGCTGGTTCTTTTCAGACATTTCCGGGATCGAAACAATCCAGGTGATGAAATACGCCGCGCGGGTGATTGAGTTTTTAGATGAGCTTGGACTCCCATCCCCGCGAAATCAGTTTTTGGAAATCCTGGCAGAAGCCGGGAGCAACCTCAAGGACAAGGGAACCGGAGCCGATGTCTACCGTCGCTATGCTGAGCCGGCCTCAGTTTCCACACACCAGGTTGGCGACGCTGAAGCCAAACTCTCATGAGTAAGAAGCCCCCAGTAAAGGTCCAGGCAAAACCCCCAGTAATGCAGTCAGGGAAGAAGGCCCGGCGCGTCCAGACCAAGCCGAGCGGAACCGAATCGAGAGTTACTGCGGCATCACAGACTACGGTTGACCCGTCCGAACTTAACCACCTCGTAACGTTAAAACATTCCGATCCTCATCACATCCTGGGACCACATCTCTCGGAAGACGGCTTGATCATCCGCGCTTTCCGGCCGGCAGCAGAATCGGTGGAAGTCGTCGTTGGAAAGAAACGGCCGCAACCAATGGCCAAGACGCATGCAGCGGGGCTTTTCGAGACCTTGCTTCGTGACCTGACCGAGATACCTTCGTATCGTTTCAAAGTTCACGAGCCATATGGTCGCGAAGTTATGCTCCGCGATCCTTACTCCTTTTCTCCCACCCTCGGCGAACTCGACTTGCACTTGTTTGCCGAAGGCCGGCACGAAGCGATTTACGAAAAGCTGGGCGCGCACGTGAGAAAAGTTGACCGTGTGAGCGGAGTTTCGTTTGCGGTTTGGGCGCCGCAAGCCGAGGGCGTAAGTGTGGTCGGCAACTTTAACGGTTGGAATGGCCAGCTTCACCAGATGCGCATGCTTGGTAGTTCGGGAGTGTGGGAGCTGTTTATCCCTGACCTCGAGCCCGGCACGATGTACAAATACGAGATTCGGGCAGCCGGTTGGCGACCGTTTCTCAAGGCCGATCCGTACGCGGTCCTGATGGAGGTTCCGCCCAACACCTCGTCAATTGTCTACCAGTCAACTTATAGATTTCGCGATCAGAAATGGTTGAAAAAACGAGCTGAGCAGGAACATTTTCGAAAACCGCTTTCGATTTACGAAGTCCATTTCGGTTCCTGGCGCCGAGTGCTTGAAGAAGACAACCGGCCACTCCAATACCGCGAAATGGCTTCCCTACTCGCCGACTACGTGCGCGATCTGGGTTTTACTCACGTGGAGTTTCTGCCGTTAAAGGAACATCCGTACGGGCCCTCGTGGGGTTATCAGGTGGGCAATTATTACGCCGCGTCAGCCCGCTATGGAACTCCGGACGATCTCCGCTATTTGATCGATCATCTGCACCAGCGAGGCATTGGAGTGATCATGGACTGGGTGCCGGCGCACTTTCCCAAAGATGCGTTTGCCTTAGGCCGCTTCGATGGCTCGGCACTCTACGAACATTTAGATCCGCGTAAAGGTGAGCACCAGGATTGGGGCACCTATATCTTCAACTACGGCCGCAATGAGGTGCGCAATTTTCTCATTGCCAACGCACTCTACTGGTTTAAGGAATTCCATCTCGACGGGCTACGGGTGGATGCCGTCGCTTCAATGCTCTATCTCGATTACAGCCGAAAAGAAGGTGAGTGGGTGCCGAATCAGTTTGGCGGGCGGGAAAACCTGGAGGCACTGGCGCTCTTGAAAGAGCTTAACGAAGTAACCCATCGAGAATGTCCCGGGGTGATGATGATTGCGGAAGAGTCCACGGCCTGGCCGCAGGTGAGCCACCCGGTTTACGCGGGCGGGCTGGGTTTTGATTTCAAGTGGAACATGGGTTGGATGCACGACACGCTAAAGTATTTCGAGACCGACCCGTTGTTTCGCGGAGGAAACCACAATTCGCTGACGTTTGGTTTGATCTATGCCTGGAGCGAAAACTTCATTCTGCCGTTTTCACACGACGAGGTAGTGCACATGAAGGGGGCGCTGCTAAACAAGATGCCCGGTGACGAGGCGCAGAAGTTTGCCACGCTGCGGGCGCTGTACGGCTACATGTGGGCGCATCCGGGAAAGAAGCTGCTTTTCATGGGCGGCGAGTTTGGGCAATGGCGCGAATGGAACGAGACGGAGAGTTTGGATTGGCACCTGCTGGAAGACCCGCTGCATAAAGGCGTGCAGACATTGATGCGCGATCTCAATCGTGTTTACGCCGACGACGATTCGCTTTGGAAAGCCGACGGCGAACCGGCAGGCTTTCAGTGGATCGACGCGGATAATGCGTCGGAGAACATCGTTTCCTTCATACGCCGGTCGCCGGCAACTGGAAAAGAGCTGGTGTGCGTCTGCAATTTCTCGCCTATACCTCGAGAAGGTCACCGGCTGGGACTGCCGCAGGCAGGCAAATATCATGTCCTTATTAATACCGCCGCCGAAGTGTACGCGGGCGAAGGTGGTGAGGCCGAGACGCTGATTGCTGAGGAAATTCCCCTGCACGGCCAGCAGTATTCGGCCACTGTGTCGTTGCCGCCGCTCGCGACGCTGTGGTTTGAGGCGTCTTCACTTCCCAGACTGCGGTTACTTTAAATCCATGTGTTTGATGGGAACGAGGCGATGACCGAGCATGTCAACGCCCGCCTGACTCTGCTCCAAGACGATGTAACCAATTAGTGGCTCATACTCACCATCGGCAGGTTTCATTTCGACAAAAGCTACTTCGTTGAAGATTGGACGAAAGCCCTCTATCTGGATGCGTACCGGCCCACACACTTCGGCGGGGACAGTTTCCTGGGTCGCAGTCTTAACTTCGATCTCTTTTGCGGAATCTAACTCCCCGAGGCGATCCCTTCAGTTCTCCCATTGTCGGAAGCAAGATTCTCTCGGCCATTTCGCCGGAAGCAGCGAGTCAGGTAGAATCACGGTTCCGCGGGCCATCAAGCGCAAGTCGAGAGGCGACCGAGAGGTTCGTTAGCTCGATGGCCTGTCGATCCTGATCCCCGGGGCAAAGTGGAAACCGGGGTGGCAATCCCAGGCTTATTCAGAAGACAAGAGAGGACCAACGCCATGACAGACAAAGCACCACAACCCACGAAGCTTTCTGCTTCGAACACCAAGAAAGAGATGCTCGAAGCTTACAATGAGGTTCTGAAACAACTTCAGCAGAAGCGCGAGGCTGAACTGAAACCCAAAGAACGTCTCGAAGAGAAGGCGGTTAGACAGACGGTAGCAAGCGCCGATGCCCTCTCGACCGACGGTATTGTCAAAGAGATCGGCAACCTGAAATCGGAGATGGGAAAGATGCTGGCCCAGCTTTCTGACCGGCTGGAAGATGGAGTGC
>JALZJF010000189.1 GCA_030859905.1 Acidobacteriota bacterium | reverse complement strand
GGCAAAGCGCAGCGCGCCCCCGCTCAAGATTCGCAGCCACGCAACTTTGAATTGTAGTCAACCCCGGCAGATTTGCAGCTAGGCGGGGGCGCGCTGCGCTTTGCCCTCTTCCCAACCTGCGAACTAGCGGAGCCTGAGCTGTCCTCTTGGCAAACGTGAGCGTTCAGACAACATAATGGTTGGACTTTGATCCGTGGCTTTCGGTAAGGTTACAAAACGATGGCTACAGTTGCTAGAAGGTTTTTGATACGTGGCGGTGTACAGGGCGTGGGCTACCGCTTCTTTGCGCAACGTGCCGCCGCGAGGCATCAAGTCGTCGGATATGTGCGGAACGGATCCGATGGCAGCGTAGAAATATTAGCAGAAGGTCCAACGAGTGCTTTGGAGGCTTTCAAAAACGAGCTTGCGGCTGGACCGCAGTGGGCCAAAGTCGAGCAAGTAGAAGAAATAAATATAGAACCGACGGGGTTGTATCCGAGTTTCAGAATTGAAAGGTAGAAGTTGTCAGTGGTCAGTGACTCCTGACTACTGACCACTAACTACTGACCACTGAACAACACATGGACAATCTAAAAAAACTCATTCGCGAAGTGCCGGACTTTCCCAAAGCCGGCATTAATTTTTACGACATCACAACCCTGCTGAAGCGCCCGGAAGGGTTGCGCGGGACCGTCGATGCGCTGGCGGCGGAATTTGAAGGAAGAAGGGTTGACGCGGTGATTGGCGTCGAAGCGCGCGGATTCATTTTTGCCCCAGCCCTTGCCTATCACCTTGGCGCCGGATTCGTGCCAGTACGCAAACCGCGCAAGTTACCGGCCGAGTGTGCGTCCATCTCCTACGATCTCGAATACGGCCAGGATACGTTGGAAATCCACCGCGATGCTATTGGCGACGGACACCGCGTGATCATTGCAGACGACCTGTTAGCTACCGGGGGCACGGCCAAGGCGGTCGTTGACCTGGTGGAGAGTTTGGGCGGAACGGTGGCGGGGCTGGTGTTTGTCGTGGAGTTGGAGTTCTTACCGGGCCGCCAGAAGCTTAAAGGCTATGACGTGCGATCGTTGATCAAGTATCAATCGTAAAGATGCAGTGAAGCGATCCACGAAATAACTCGAAGAAAGGATCTCTGGGCGTTTTCGTGTGGTTTCGTCGATCGTGTTGTTTGTTGAGCAGCCTCCAAGTCTCTAAGGCCACTGAATGACCTTTGACTTTGGCTTGCCGGAGATAATGCTCAATGGCAGGGCTTGACTACCCGAAGCTTCATCGGCGCTCCTCGCCGGCGTAGAAAGCACACTACGACTTCTACTCGCCTCCACGCTTAAGGGGGCCGGTTTCGGCGGTTCCTCAACTACTGTTTGTTGTTTGAACTTTTCGGCTCGCCAGACATCTCGCTGCTTCCGCGCAGGAGTGATCGGGCGCGACACAGAGGTTGCTGCCGAGACTTTGCGCTTAATCTCAGACGGCTCAGCGACTCTGTTCCCAGTGGAATTCGATGGCCAGCGGTGAGCGCGACTCTCAACTCCCCTAGTCGCTGCGGCGCCGGCTGAACCTTTTTCAGATACCTCAGCGGATTCAAATCGGGAAGTTGACTCAACACTCTTGGCATGAGCCGTTTCTTGAATGTCCTTTGAAGCAGGTGCCGTTGTTGAGTCATTTGTCACTGTAGAGGGGGGTTTCGCCGTGCCGGAAACTTTCGCTCCGGCTTCAGCACCCGGGTTACTCGGCTCTGGTGGTAAGTTAGGGTTTTGCGCGCCAGCCTCTGTTTGCCCATCTGCCAACGATTTACGAATCTGTGGAATCAGGAGCACGGCAATGCCAGTAAAAACAAGCCACCCTGCCAGTATCAGAGCTGCGAGATTCTTCCGACTCGAAGTGACACGAGCCACGAAGGCTGATACGGGACGGAACTCGGGCACCACCAAAGGAAGCGGATCTTCAATTTCCGGCAGAGTCTTTAAAGCTCGTGGTGAGTGCTTAACGAAAGATCTTTCCTGAGTTTGCCCGGACTTGTCGTTCGGGAAAGTATCTGCGGTCGACTCGCTTTTTCTGCCGGGGCTTTCTTCGGCCAGTGTTGTAGGGCTAATCACCAACGTTGTCTCGGAATCTGTGGCCTCGTCTAGAACCGGGACCTCTACGTCGGGACCCGGACCGCCAGCTCGTTGAAGCTCTTCTTGATCGGCGGGACGAGGGAAGCGAGCTGATTCATCAATCACGGCGGCGCGGGCATTCGACGCTTCCACTTGCCTTGTCGCACGGGCTTCTCGAAGTATGTCGCCAATATCCACGAAGCCTCTGGCATCTGCCCATCTCTCGGGTGGTGTTTTTGACCTGCCGACGGCATCCAGATCAGCGCCATTCTCCAGGAGGAGCCAGACGACTTGAGAATGACCAAAGAACGCCGCCAGAGCAAGAGCATTGAAGCCATCTGATCTTTTCGCGTTCAACCCAGCTCTCCGATCAAGCAGGGCCTGCACCGTGCCCGCTAACCCGTCACACGCAGCTTGCATTAACGGGGTCATCCCCTGGTCGGTAATCGAACCAAGGTCGGACGGACTCACGCTAGTGACTTCGGTAACCGGTCGAGCCTCAAGTTTACCTGGAACACCGATCTCTGCCGGCTGCGTTAATTCGTTGGTACTGTGTTCCAGTTCATTTGCTCGTGTTAATGCCGCTGACATCTTCCTAATCTCCTTCTGAAATTAGTGCTGAACAGTAATCCTGTCACCTGGTTGAATCAGAGGATCTGCCTGTTTACCGGTATTGATATCTTTCAACTTGTAACGGGTTGAAGCCAGAAACCCATTGTCATCTGCGCGCGCTACCTGTGCTTCTTTGGATTCGCGATTTAAGCCTCCTGCCGCGAGGATGGCCTGAGTGAGAGTCAGACCTGACCGAAATTGTATTTCGCCGGGAGCCTTTACCTCGCCTCCAACATAAAAGAACTGTTTGGGGTTTGCGTGGACCGTGATTACATCACCGGAACGAACCAGTAGATTCATCTCCGCTGGATTGGAGAGGTCGACCACCAGCGCTTCACCGGTCTCGTGCCTGATGAGCGTGGCACGTCCAGCCTCAGCCGCCGGTTGCGCGTCGGCAATCACCACATAAAGCGGAATAGCTTCGCGGCGCAAGAGTTTCGTGCCGGACTCCTTCACGAGTCCGCTGACTATAATTGCATGACTAAGATACTCACGAACGCCGACGAAAACTTTCGGGTTCTCGTTGACGGCCCGGCGCTTCAGGTCAGCCTCCAATTGAGCCCTCGTCTCTTCCACCGTGAGTCCGGAAACCTGCAACGGTTCAGCGAGGATGGGGTGCTCCAGAAGTCCAGACGGAGTGACGGTGAACAAGGTTGATTGAGCCGCCGGCTCATCGCCCAGTCGGACATCAAGAACGTCACCGACACCAATGTGGTAGACCATGGTCAACTCATTTGCTGTTGCGGTGGACCCTGAGGTTGAAATGTTCGGCGACTCGGCCAATGCGTTGAGGGAAACCGGAACGCCGGCTGCCGTGTCGTTCGCAGGTCGTAAATCGGTCGCAGCGATTTGTGGCACCGGGACTGCTGATGCTTTTTTCTCGATGAGCGGGGCTGGCTTCTTATTCCTTCCTGCCAGCACAATGGCTTCGTCAAGCTTGGCGGCCGCCTCCTTGTCCTTTGGGTCAAGCTTTAAGGCCTGCTCGAAGGACTGAATCGATTCCTGCGAACGGCCCTGGTCGAAAAGAGCAAGACCGAGACTGTAGTGAGCGTCGGCGTAGTTCGGGTTGAGTTGAACCGCCTTTTGAAATAGCTCCGACGCCTGTTTGAAGAGTCCGCCGCGGCCATATTTAACACCAAGCTTATAGAGTCGCTTCGCTTCGGAGCTCGCTTGCCGGGAAGCCTCCTGACTCTTCGTCTTGTTTACTGGCTTACTCGATATGCTTGAACCGTTGGCCTCGATCATGGCGTCGCCGCGCGGCGCTGCACTGTTAATGTTCGCCTGGCCGGATATGTTTTCACAATGACAGAGGATTGCGAGAATAACGGTGATAACGGCTAAGTGCTTATGCATGACCTACCCCCCAAATTAGGCAGTTACTTCGAGTTCTTAAAGCGACGGCTTCGAGTCTTAATCTGCGATTAACACATAACGAAAGACTGAAGAGGAGAGTCAGCAAAACTGATGAAGGAGCCACCAGTTTAATACACAGCAAGTCTTTTGAGGGATTTATACCATTTTCGCGGCGTGAGTCAAAGCCATTGAAGGTGCTATTAATTAAAAGGGGGCAACTTTTCTAATAGCGCCACCGCTCAGGCTTGGGGTTTTCAGTTCGAAGACCTGCCACTGCCTCCTGTTCCCCACCAAAGCGCCTGTTACACCACCGCGGAAGAGATCGAACGATTGATTGAGGGTGGCGGAAATCTCCAGAGCCTAGTTCAGTGATAGTTGGCCTTCACCGCGGTCCTTGCCGGTGTTGCCTCACGTAAAAATCTACTCGAAACTGATTCGGTGCCTTTACCATAGACCCTTCACCATTTACTATCTACTACACGTGCTCCCGTAGCTCAGTTGCATAGAGCGTCCGCCTCCTAAGCGGAAGGTCGCGCGTTGGAATCGCGCCGGGGGCACCATT
>JALZJF010000178.1 GCA_030859905.1 Acidobacteriota bacterium | reverse complement strand
CTCGTGCGTGGCAAGGCCGGCCGCGTTTTTGGCCACGGCACATCTCTGCTGGCGATGCTTAAAGCCTTGCCACTCGCATACAACAAAGACATGCAGGAGGACAAAGAGGCGGTCTTTGATTCCTTTGACACCGTCAGCGCCTGTCTGGGAGTCACCGCGACGGTGCTGCGCAATCTGAGCATCAACGAGGAACGCACCCGCGAGGCCGCTGCAACCGGTTACATGAATGCCACGGAGCTGGCAGATTATCTCGTGCGCAAAGGCATGCCTTTTCGCGAAGCCCACGAGACAGTGGGAAGAATTGTCGTGCACGCCATCGCACGCGGACTTGAACTTCACGAACTCTCCATTGAAGAAATGCGCTCACTATCCGCGTCAATTGAGGACGACATTCTGGCTTCGCTTTCTCTTGAACGAACGCTGGGAACAAAGTCGCAAATCGGGGGCACTTCACCCGAATGCGTGACTAAGGCTCTGGCGGTGGCACGCGGCTCTCTGCTAAGCTAGATCGAAGACTGGGAAATGCTGCAGGCGGGGCAGGCACCTTTGCCGATTGAACCGCTTAGGTAGGTTAACCATGGTTCATTCAATCTATCGAGTCACTTCATTCAAAATCGTGGGGCCATATACACTTCGCGTCATCTTCGACGATCTAAGCGAACAAACGATCAATTTCCACCCGATCCTGGCCGGTGAGTTATACCGACCCTTGCGAGACATTGAAGTTTTCAATAAGGTTAGGATAGACCCCGAGGTTCATACATTGGTTTGGCCAAACGGCGCAGATTTCGAGCCAGCTACCTTGCACGACTGGCCGCAGCTCGAAGAAGCGCTGATCGAACGCGCCAAACGATGGGAACTCGTTCCAGCAGGTAATTGATCGCAGATGGGCTATCCGTCCTGACTCTAAGTTCTTTTGACAGATAGCAAGTTCCTTGCTCCACAGTCCCGTAGGGACCCCATGTTTACGGACCGCCGGTACTCGAGGATTTTCGGAAGCCCGGAGAAGCAAAATATATCGCTTGGGTCACACGCCGGGTAAGAACATTTCGCTCCGCTGGAGCTGGCGCTAGGTCTTCGGGCCAATGGTCTATAAACATTTAGTCCCTACGGGACTGGGTTGTCTGTGTCCCATGGGTGGGCACGAGAGTAAAAACGATCCACGGAATAACACGAAAGGTCACTAAATAGCGCTTTTCGTGTTCGTTCGTGTGATTTCGTGGATCGCTTGTTCCACCAAACCAACTCTCAAACTACGACACCACCCACTCGAACTCGACGCTGCTCTTGAAACTTTTTGCCGCACTGTATTAGAGTCTCACCGCAGAACATTCCAGGCACAGGCTCTTCTCGGCATTCCGACCACAGCGAGGTCTCGAAATGACAACCTCTCGACGCGAGTTTATCAAGACCGCTGGTTTAGCTGCCGGTGTGGCAGCACTGCCGTCGGCGCTGCCGGCTTGGATCAGCGAAGTTCAGACGGCGGAAGCGGCAGCGGCTGCCGCGGTCAACAAGAACGCCCTCGCCGATATCGCGATCAGTACTGCGCGTAAGCTGGGCGTGACTTACGCCGACATAAGAATTAACCGCTATCGCAACGAGCAGATATCCACTCGCGAGAAGCAGGTGCAAAATGTTTCGCGCAGCCAGAACTTCGGTTTTGGAGTGCGGGTGCTTTTCAAAGGCACCTGGGGTTTCGCTTCCAGCCGTGACGTTTCTCCTGAAGAAGTGCAGCGACTTACGCGTCAGGCAGTTGATATTGCTCGCGCAAATTCCGTCTACCAGCGCAAGCGAGTGACCATGGCGCCGGCGCCCAAAGTTGTCGCGAACTGGAAGAGCGCCTTTGAAAAAGATCCTTTTGACGTGGCCATCGACGACAAAATTCAGTTTCTCCTGAAGGTCAATGAGCAAGCGATGAAGACCGACGGGGTCAGTTTCGTCAGCTCTCAGATGAGCTTTGTCAACGAACAGAAATTCTACGGCTCAACCGACGGCTCCCGCATCGAGCAGTACATCATTCGCGCCAATCCGAGTTTCAACGTGACGGCCGTCAACCGCTCGACGAACGATTTTCAGTCGCGTAGTTCCTTTGGCGGACCACAGGGAATGGGCTACGAATACATGGAAAAGTATCCCTGGCTCCAGGAAGCGGAGCGGGCCGGTCACGATGCGGTGATGAAACTCAAGGCGAAGCCTATCGAGCCGGGCAAGTATGACCTGGTGCTGCACCCGTCGCATCTTTGGTTAACCATACATGAGTCCGTGGGCCATCCGACGGAACTTGATCGCGCGCTCTGGTGGGAAGCCGACTTCGCCGGAACCAGTTTTATAACTCCAGACCAGACCGGCAAGCTGCAGTTCGGGTCCAAGATTGTGAACTTCGTTGCCGATCGAACTCAGCGCGGCGGGCTGGCTACCGTCGGGTACGATGACGAAGGTGTTCCTGCTCAGGAATGGCACTTGATCAAAAACGGCCTGTTTATAGATTGGCAGACGACGCGCGACCTCGCTGCGATGTCCCCGAGCAAGAAATCTTACGGCTGTTTACATGCCGATAGCTGGGGGAGCATTTCGTTTCCACGCATGCCAAATATCTCGCTGCAGCCGGCGGCAGAGAACCGCAGCATGGACGACCTGGTGGCCGGGGTTGAGAAGGGCATTCTCATTTATGGCAACGGCAGTTTTTCAATCGATCAGCAACGCTATAACTTCCAATTCGGCGGCCAGACATTCTGGGAGATCAAGAACGGAAAAGTAGGCCCGATGGTGCGAGATGTCGCCTACCAGTCGCGCACGACCGACTTCTGGAATTCCTGTGATGGATTGGGCGGACAAGCGACTTACGAAATCGGTGGCAGCTTTAACGACGGTAAGGGCGAGCCAGGTCAGTCGAATGCGGTTAGCCACGGTTGCCCGGTAGCGCGTTTCCGTCAAGTCAATGTTCTTAACACAGCCGCCCGTTAGTGTAGTTTCTCTTTAAGGAACGGAACGACAGTCAAACGTTCCGGTTCCATTGGATGATGAAAAAGCGCTTTGTTTTTCGTGATTCTTCGGGTGATTTCGTGGATCGCCATATCGTCGGCACAGACCCGATCCACGAAATTACACGAAACCGCGCGAAAAAAACTGAACAACTGAAGCTGTAATTTTTTATCAGCTAGGTAAGCTAGACGGGAGAGATCGATGTTAATCACTGAAAAGGAAGCTCGCGATCTCACAGAGAAAATGCTCGGCTACGTGAAAGCTGACGATGCAGCCGTTAGTGTGGGCAGCGAAATGTATTCGCACTTGCGATTCGCCGCCAACGCTTTTACTAGCAGTGGAGCCCGCGAAAATACGACTGTGGGGGTGACGGTTTGGATCGACAAGAAACGCGGCTCATCATCGACCAATGAAATCGACGACGAGTCGCTTAAGGCGGCAGTGGCCCAGGCCGAAAGCCTCGCACGCATTTCACCCGTCGACCGCGAATACCTGCCGAGCCTGGGTCCTCAGACTTACAAGCCGGTGACTGGTTACGCCGAGAGCACTTCTAACATTTCACTCCAGGAACGCGCGCGGGCGATCAACGATGTGATTACGAATTGTGAAAAAGCCGGTGTGGTCGGCGCGGGGTTTCATCAGGCACGTGGCTCAGCAGCGGCCGCTGCTACTAAGAACGGTAATTTCAACTATTCGCGCTCCAGTTTGATCAGTCTATCGACCACGGCACGCACTCCTGACGGCGGCAGCTCCGGCTACTTCCTAAGAAATCATTTTGATGCAGCGAAGCTCGACGTCAAGCGCGTCGCGCGCGAGGCCATTCGCAAGGCGCTGGAGTCGCGCCGGCCGCGCACTTTGGAACCGGGTGTTTACCCGGCGATCCTGGAGCCGCAAGCAGTCGCTGACCTGCTCTCAGGTCTTGCGTTTGGCTTTGACGCACGCAGCGCCGACGAGGGACGCAGCCCCTTTTCCGCGCCCGGCGGGAAGACTAAGGTGGGCCAGAAAATCTTTGATGAGCGGATCAACGTCTACAGCGACCCCTGGAATCCAGACTTACCTGGTTCCGCAAGTGCGCAGAGTGGTATCCCCGCTCAGAAGATCTATCTGGTACGCAATGGCGTGTTGGAGAACCTGATCTACTCCCGCTTCTGGGCGAAGCAAAAAGGCCAGGAGCCCACTCCAGGACCGGTGAACAACATTATGGAAAGTTCTCAGCGTCCATCCTCGCTGGAGGAAATGATTAAGGCTACTGATCGGGGAATCCTGCTCGGTCGTTTCTGGTATATCCGAGGAGTGGATCCTCGGACGGTGCTGCAAACCGGATTAACCCGCGACGGCATCTGGTACATCGAGAACGGCCGGGTACAGTATCCGGTGAAAAACTTTCGCTTTAATCAGAGCCTGATGCAATTGCTGGCGCCGGGGAATGTCGAGATGATTGGTGCGCCAGAGCGCGTGGGCAGCGCCGAGGGGCAAGGGGGAAGCTCTGCGCTGTTGCCGGCGCTCAAGGTCAAGGAGTTTCACTTCACGTCGCAGTCAGAGGCTGTGTAGTGAAAAGTGAAAGAGCATTTTTAGTTGGTTCTTCACGCTGAAGGCGTGGACGTCCCATCCCTGAAAGGGATGAATTCAATAGTCGTGGGCGAGCGTTTCGCGACGCATCCCTGAAAGGGATGAATTCAATAGCCGTGGGCGAGCGTTTCGCGACGCCCACGGGTAGTCGAAAGAAAATTTCCTGACCCTGAAAGGGTCAAACGATTCAATTCCAAAGGTACCGTTCGTCGTACTCGATCCCATACTCCTCAAGGAATTGAATCAATTCTTCCTGAAACGTTCTCTTGCGATGATGTTCCTTCTGATTCGCGATATAAAGCTTCAAGCCTGGAACCTCAAACTGGCTAATTGAAAATGCCCCATAGCCATCCTGCCAATGAAAGTCTTTGAAGACTTCTCCCTTCGTCTTGATCCACGACGAACTATCTTTCTTTACATCTTTCAACAAGACACTCAGTGCAATGTTCTTTGACAGCGAGACCAGCAAGTGCACGTGGTTGCTAGTGCCGCCGGCGGCGAGCAGTGGCGACGAATTGTTCTTGAGAATTCCCCCCATGTAATTGAATAGATCCGGTTCGACGTCAGGGGTGATAATCGGAACGCGATGTTTAGTTGAGAATACGATGTGGACGAGAAGGCTGGTGAGGGTTTGTGCCATTTTTAAGATCCTTTCGTGAGGTACCCTTTTCAGGGTCGGATGTTTGTGAGGTTACCGGGAGCGTCCCCGGCTATTACTGAACGCCTCATCTTGTACGCCCCCCACCGGCGAGAAGCAATGTCGCGCCTTATTGATGCTATTGGAGGTTCGACCCTTTCAGGGTAGAAATACTCTCCGTCCGCTTGTCCGTGGGCGTCGCGCAACGCTCGCCCACGGCTATTGATTTCATCCCCTTCAGGGATGCGGCGGTCACATCCCTCCGGGATGTTGATGTCATTTCCTTCGAGATCTTTTTGGCGAGGGCGAGGCGGAGGGGGAAGCATTCGCTGGCGCCGCGACAGCTTCCGGTTGGATGGTCTCTTGATAGATATACCGGCCATCCTCCAGCTTCAAAATCACCGCTGGTTTCACCGCGTTACGCTCTGAATCCATACTGATAATTCCGGTTACCCCTGAAAAATTCCTGGTCTGCGCCAGCGCGTCTCGCAGTTTTAACCCTTCGGTAGTGCCTGCCCGTTGGATGGCTTCCGCGAGAAAGCGCATCGCATCATAGGCCAGAGCCGCATGCGCATCAGGTGTTAGATTCCCCCAATGCAGTTTGTAGTCACGCACAAACTTCTGGATCGCGGGCGAAGGATCGTCTGCTGAATAGTGATTCGAAATGTACGAGCCATTTATCGAATCGCCGGCAAGCTGCCAGAGTTCAGGCGCGTCCCAACCGTCGCCGCCCAGCAGCGGTTGGGTCATCTCCATCTGGCGTGCTTGCTTTGCGATAAGCGCGACGTCGCCGTAGTACCCGGGAAGGTAGATGACATCAGGCTTGGCGGCGCTAATCGAACTCAACTGACCCTTGAAATCTGAGTCACCTTGAGTGTACGACTGCTTGCCGACTACCCGGCCGCCAAGCTTGGTGAAACTCAGCTCGAAAAACTCTGTCAGGTCGCGGCTGTAGGGCGAATTAAAGTCGAGCATGATGGCAGCGGTCTTCATCTGCAGACCGCTATGGGAAAACTTCGCCATCACCTCGCCTTGAAACGGGTCTATGAAACAAGCGCGAAAAATGTAGTCACCAATCTGAGTAACCGCTGGATTGGTCGACGACGGTGAGATCATCGGGACTCTAGCGGACTGCGCATTCGGCCCGGCGGCCAAACTGCTTCCCGAGGCGCCCCCGGCGATGAGCGCAATAACTTTGTCCTGCCTGGTAAGTTTGTTAACGACAGTGGCCGCGCGTTCCGGGCTGCCCTCATCGTCTTCAATAACTATATCGATCTGGCGGCCGTTGATTCCGCCCGCCCGATTGATCTCCTCAGCGGCCATGAGCGCGCCGTTTTTTGCCGACTGTCCGAAATTGAAGGTGGGTCCGGAGAGGTCGCCAAAATAGCCTATCTTGATCGTGCTCCGATCTCGCGTATCTCCTCGTTCCTGTTGACGAGCACAGGAAACAGCGATTGCAGGCAGCACTACGCAGACCAGGATCAGAGGAACGCCTTTGGCGATCATTCCTGGTTTGTGCGTTGGCTGGCTTTGCGTGTGCACAGGGTAACGGGCCAGAACCTCAGAATCTATTCCCCAAGGTAGGCTTCCTTAATGCGCGGATCCGCGGCAAGTTCTTTGGATGCCCCTTCCATGACGATTCTGCCAGTCTCCAGGACGTAGGCGCGATCGGAATGGCCCAGGGCCGCGTGGGCGTTTTGTTCGACCAGCAGAATGGTGGTCCCTTTGCCCCGGATTTCCTCGATAGCTTCAAAGATGGTGTGCACAACCAGGGGCGCCAGTCCCAGCGATGGTTCATCCAGGAGCAGCAGCCGGGGATTCGACATAAGCGCGCGGCCCATCGCAAGCATCTGCTGCTCACCACCCGACAGCGTCCCAGCCTTCTGCGACTCGCGCTCTTTCAGTCGCGGGAACATCTTGAAAGCACGCTCCATATCGGCGGCAACCTTGCGTCTATCTTTGATCAGATACGCTCCCATCTGCAGATTCTCGCGCACTGAGAGGTTCGCAAAAACGCCTCGACCTTCCGGAGACATGGAAATACCGCGAGCTACCAGCTTGTGTGTTGGCTTTCCGCCGATGTCCTCGCCTTCGTAAATAACCCGGCCCCGTCGCGGCTCGAGCAAACCGGTGATCGTTCTGAGCGTCGTAGTCTTGCCCGCGCCGTTCGCCCCTATCAACGTTACCACTTCGCCTTGCTGAACATGCATGGAAATGCCGGTGAGGGCCTCGATAGCGCCGTAGTTTACGAAAACGTTTTCTAAAGTTAGCATGGTGTCATTGCCGATTACCGATTGCCAATTGCCAATTTGCCTCAAAGGAATGAATCAAGTGTTCTCTTGCGCAAATCGGCAATTGGCAATTGGAAATCGGAGATCAAAATCATTAGTCACCTAAATACGCTTCAATGACCTTCGGGTCGTTCTTTATCTCTTCGGGAAGTCCGAGCGCGATTGATTTCCCGTAGTCCACCACCTGAATTCTCTCGCACACGCCCATCACGACTTTCATGTTGTGTTCGACCAGCAAGATCGTCAGACCAAAGCGGTCGCGGATCTGCTTGATGAGCTTCATCAAGTCTTCCTGTTCGGAAGGGTTCATACCCGCCGCGGGCTCGTCCAGCAGCAAGAGCTTGGGACGAGTGGCGAGCGCTCTGACGATCTCCAGGCGACGTTGCTTGCCGTAGGGCAAGCTCGTTCCGCCTTCATTTTTGAATTGGTCGAGATCGAAGATAGCAAGCAATTCCATGCAATAGTCGCGATGCTGATCTTCGTCATGCATGAACCGCGGAGTGCGCAACACGGCATCGACCAGCGTTTGTCGCGTATGGATGTGACAGGCCGTCATGACATTGTCCAGCACGCTCATACTGGGGAATAGCCTTATGTTTTGAAATGTGCGCGAGACGCCGCGGCCGGCGATTTCATAAGGACGCAATCCGTCCATCCGCTTTCCCTCAAAGTAGATCTCCCCTGAGGTGGGTTTGTAGACGCCAGTGAGCAAATTGAAAATAGTGGTCTTGCCCGCGCCGTTAGGGCCAATCAATCCGTATATCTCACCTTCGGCGACACCCATGTCCAGCTCGTTAACCGCGCACAATCCTCCGAAACGGATGGTGGCCTTTTCAGTCTGCAGGAGGGGGCCGTTGCCAGGCCGAGGGGGAGTATTAGCACCGGAGTGCGTCGTCGCATTTGTGCTCATCGCCGCTTCTCCTCTCCCACGGAGGTATCACGCTGACGTTCGCCGAGCGTGGCCTTCTCCACCGACTCCTGGTCGCGCGTGTCTTCGGCGGTAATCTCTTCGGTCTCGGTGCGCGTCCTAGCGCGGCGCCGGGCGCGCCAGCCCTTGAAAGCCTCGGTCTTGCCTAACAATCCCTGGGGGCGGGTAATCATCAGGATAATTAACAATAGGGAGTAAATGACCATGCGATACTCGGCAAAACCGCGCAACGCCTCGGGCAAAACCGTGAGCAAGATCGCTCCCAATATTGAACCGACGATCGATCCGAGACCGCCCAGAATAATCATGATCAGAATTTCAAACGACTTAATGAACTCGAATGACTTTGGATTGAGGTAACCATCGAAGTGGGCCAGCAAGACACCGCCGGCGCCGGCCATCGCCGAGGAAATGACGAACGCCATGACCTTGTAGCGCGTGGTATTTACGCCCATGGCCTCGGCAGCGAGTTCATCCTCACGGATTGAGATTAGTGCGCGTCCAAACGCCGAATTCACAATGTTATAAACGACGACGATCGTTAAAATGGCAATCACGAAGATCCAGAAGAAACTCTTGACGATGGGGATGCCGGAATAGCCTCGAGCGCCCCCGACGGCTTCGATGTTGTTTAGAAACACAACGATAATCTGGCCGAAACCAAGCGTCACGATAGCCAGGTAGTCGCCTTTCAGACGAAGCGACGGCACACCCACCACCAGACCGGCAAACCCGGCCGCGAGTGCTCCGATCAGAGTTGCAGCGCCCAACGCTACCACCCAACCCAACGTACCGCTACCGAGTGTCTCGGCAAGACTTGCGCCGTAAGTCACGGAAAAATAGGCCGACGAGTAGGCTCCTACCGCCATGAAACCCGCGTGTCCGATGGAGAACTGTCCGGTGAAGCCGTTGATTAAATTCAAGGACACGGCCAGAGTAATCGCGATACCCGACAACATAAGGATCCGACTGAAGTAGGGGTTGATCATCCGGCCCTGGAATACGAAATCCAAACCGTAGAGGACGGCGATAACGAGCAGAGCGATGACTAGATTGCGTAAGTAACGAGGCATAAGCATTAGAGGCCGGAAAGCAAAAGTCAGAAGGTAAGACTAAACTGAAGCTCCATACTGACTTCTGAATTCTGACTCCTGTATCCTCCGCCCCGTCAGACTTTTTCCTGTGACACCGAACCGAGCAGGCCGGAAGGTCGAAAGAGCAGTATCAGGATTAGTATGGCAAATGCGACCGCGTCCTTATAAGTCGGCGACAGGTAACCTACTACCATTGTTTCAGTGATGCCGATCAGCAATCCCCCGAGCATGGCCCCGGGAATATTACCTATGCCGCCCAGCACTGCTGCCACGAAAGCTTTCAAGCCCACCAGAATCCCCATCAGCGGATCAATGCGCGGAATTCGAATGGCCACCAGCACACCCGCAGCAGCCGCCAGGGCCGACCCCAAGGCAAAGGTGAAAGCGATGATGCGATCGGTATTGATCCCCATCAGCTTCGCCGACTGTAGGTTAAACGAGACGGCGCGCATCGCCCGCCCCGTCTTGGTGCGGAATACGACTAATTGTAGTCCGATCATCAGCGCCAGGGCGATCACCAGCACGATAATGTCAGCGCTATTAATGCTCGCGCCCCCGAACAGTTCGATGTTGCGTTTCTTGAACAGTTCAGGAAAGAACTTTGGGTCGGCGCCGAAAACCACCTGACCGCCATTTTCCAGCAGCAGAGAAACGCCGATGGCCGTGATCAGCGCAGTCAAACGAGAATACTTGCGCACGGGTCGGTACGCGAAGCGTTCGATGATCACACCGAGTGCAGCGCAAATCGCCATCGCCAACAACATAACCGCGAGGGCGGTAATGAGAGACGGTTCCATCGCTCCGCTTCCCAGCAAGCCCCGGCCAATCAGACCGTCGGCGCCGATGCCCAGCGCTTGAGCACCGCGTGCACCCAATCCATTCGCAAGATAGTAGCCCATAAAAGCGCCTACCATATAAACGTCGCCGTGTGCGAAGTTGATGAGCTTCAGCACTCCGTAGACCATCGTGTAGCCCAGAGCTATAAGCGAATAGATCGCGCCCAGTGAGACGCCGTTAATCAGTTGTTGGAGAAACGTACTCATACGCGTGGGCGCAGTGGGTGACGATTTTGGTTTATGTTTTGATTTCTACAAGTTCGCCGGCGGCAGACCGCTAAAGTCACCAATGTCAGCTAGAAGCTACGTCAATAGCCCCGTTAAGCCGCGATTTACGGCGTGACGCTGGGGGTAGGGCTGGGGCTGGCCATCGCGCCGGCAGCAGGCGATGGGGCGCCAGCAGGTGAACTCGCTGCTGGCGGTGACACACTCATCGATGGCGACGGTGAAACGCTGCTGGAAGCGGTGGGCATGGCCGCGCCCTCAACCTGCACGCGCTCGCGCACAGCATAGGTGCCGCCATCTTTAATTTCGATCATGACGATCGGCTTCACCGCATCACGGTTCTCATTGAAGGTGACGTCGCCGGTAACGCCGGGAAAACTCTTAGTGGCGGCCAGGGAGTTACGAATAGCCGTGCCGTCGAGGGAATTGGCCCGCTTGATGGCGTCGAACATGATGTGGGCAGCGTCATAGGCGGTTGCTGCCAGAGCGTCCGGGATGGTGTTGTACCTGGCTTGGTAGTCGTTGACGAACTTCTGGACCTTTGGATCAGTGTCGTAGGGCGAATAGTGATTAGTGAAGTAGGAACCATTCAGGGCCGAGCCGCCGATGGCGTAGAGTTGGGCCGAATCCCAGCCGTCGCCCCCGACGAGAGGCACCGTGATACCTTTATCGCGTGCTTGTTTCGCGACCAGCCCGACATCGTTGTAGTAGCCAGGCACGAAGATCACTTCCGGATTCGCGCCTTTCAGGGAGGTCAGCTGCGCGTTGAAGTCCTGATCGCCTTCCTGATACGACTGCGTGGCGACGATCTGTCCCCCCATCCGAGTGAACACTTCGTTGATAACCTTCTCCAGGCCGGTGGAATAGTCGTTCTTGCGATCGACCATGATGGCCGCGCGTTTCGCTCCCAGCGTACGGGCGGCGAATTGTGCGATGGCCGCTCCCTGCACGGGATCGATGAAACAACTTCGGAAAATGAAGTCACCTTTCCTGGTCACTTCTGGATTGGTGGAAGAGGGTGTAAGCATTGGGATCTTCGCGTTTTGTGCAATTGGAGCGGCCGCGATAGATCGTGAGCTGGCAACTTCGCCCAGAATAGCGTGTACCTGATCCTGGGTCACAAACTTGGTGACGATCGTGGCTGCCTCTGAAGCGTCAGAGCGATTGTCCTGGACCAGCAGTTCGACCTGCTTACCATTGATTCCGCCGGCCGTGTTTACTTCGTCGGCGGCCATCTTGATACCGTTTACGGACGAGATGCCGAAGTTTGCGGTCGAGCCCGTCAGCGACATGAAGACGCCGATTCTGACTTTGTCGCCGCCGCCGGTACCACTGGGTTGACAGGCGAAAGCCGTCAACAAGCTAGCGATTATTAGTAGACTCAGCGGGATGCGTTTCATATGGTCCTCACAGGCTAAAGTATTTGACTGATGTTTAGAACTTAGAAGTCGTTTTTGATCCCCGAACATGCAGACCGCACCTAACAAAATCTGAGGGGCTCAATTTTTTAGCGATTAGTCCGCCGAGCCTGAATAATAGCCGCCACACCTGACCTGACGCAAACTTTCTGCTGAACCGAGCGAGAACTAATAGCATTTCCGATTGCCAATTGCCAATTGCCGATTCTCAACATTTCCGATTGCCAATTGCCAATTGCCGATTTGTCTGATTAAACCTGGCATGCATTGGTTAAGCATTAATTGGTGCAAAGAAACCATAGGGCAATCGGCAATTGGCAATCGGCAATCGGCAATTGGCAATCGGCAATGTCCTATGAATCGGAAATTGGCAATACCTTCTGTTGCATCTGTCCTCGATGACCTATAGAGTTTCGCGAAAAGAGAAGGACGACTACAGATGCGAAGAGCGCAGTCTTCGGGTGAGACTCCGAGGCGACCACTCGGTAGGACAGGCGTGGAGATTACGGCAATTGCGCTGGGTGGCTACCATCTCGGGTTGGTCAAGACCAAACGCGAGGCCATCAGAATAGTTCAGGAAGGCGGGACGTAAGCAGCATGGGTTCCCCCCACTCGAAGACCTGGCCGCATGACTACGAAAGAAGCACCACAACTTACTGACGGAACCGCTCCTCCGTCCGGCGACATGAGCGCGGCTGAGTTTCGTCGCTTTGGTCACGAACTGATTGACTGGATCGGCGACTACTTCGAGCGCATCGAGAATTTGCCGGTGCTCTCCCAGATAAATCCTGGCGATTTGAAGGCGCAGCTTCCATCCTCAGCGCCCGAAAAAGGCGAGTCAATGGCGCAGATTATCGCCGACGTTGATCGGTTGATCGTGCCGGCGCTAACTCACTGGAGCCACCCGTCGTTCTTTGCTTACTTCGCTACCTCCACTTCGGCACCGGGCATCTTTGGGGAACTCTTGGCCGCCGCCTTTGATAACAAGGCGATGCTTTGGCGCACTTCGCCGGCGTCTACGGAGTTGGAAGAAGTGGCGCTTGACTGGCTCCGTCAGATGATGGGGTTAGATGCGGGTTATACGGGGATTATTTATGACACGGCATCTGTCTCGAGCATGCATGCGATTGCGGCCGCGCGCGAGGGCGTGGAACGGCGCATACGTGAGGAAGGTATGAGCGGAAGGACCGACCTGCCGCTGCTTCGTGTATACGCTTCCGAACAATCACACTCCTCAATCGAGAAGGGAGTAATCACGTTGGGTTTGGGACAGCGTGGTCTGCGTAAAATTCCCGCCGACACCGAGTTTCGGATGAACGTTCAGGATCTCGCTGATGCAATCGAAGAGGACAAGGGCCAGGGCATGGTTCCTTTTTGTGTGGTAGCAACAGTGGGTACGACCTCAACATCGAGTATCGACCCGGTCAAAGAGATCGTCCCTATTTGTGAGAAGCACGTCATGTGGCTGCACGTTGATGCTGCCTACGCCGGCTCCGCGGCAGTTGTACCGGAACTACGATACATTTTAGCTGGTTGCGAGCGGGCGGATTCCGTTGCCGTTAATCCTCACAAATGGCTATTCACACCTTTCGATCTATCCGTTCTCTATTGCCGGCACATGGATCTACTGCAGCGGGCCTTCTCTCTCGTTCCCGAATACTTACGGACGCCTGAGCAGGAACGGGTGCGCAACGGTTCAGATTACGGCATTCAACTGGGTCGTCGTTTCCGGGCACTGAAGCTCTGGATGATCATTCGCTACTTTGGCCAGGAAGGCCTCGCCTCGCGGATTCGCGAGCATTGCCGTTTGGCGAAGTTGTTTACCTCTTGGGTGGAGGAATCGCCCGATTGGGAATTGATGGCTCCGGTGCCCCTGTCCCTCGTCTGTTTTCGAGCTTGTTCGCAAGTCGACGCGGTGGACGAGAAGTCGCGCAATGAACGCTGGAATGCCTTGAACGAGGAAGTAATGCACGCCGTCAACCAAACGGGCAAAGCCTTCCTCTCGCACACGCGCCTGAATGACAAGCTCACGCTGCGACTCTCCATTGGCAATATTCGCACAGCGGAACAGCATGTCCGTCAGGTTTGGGAATTGTTGAATGAGCAACTTGCGAAGTTCAGGTGACTACTTGATCTAAGGTTTGTGTAAACTCAAGTGGCTGTAACGCGCAACCTAAAGGTTGATGAACTCTAAACTGCCTGCATCTTTCGGAATCACCTATGCTAACTCACATTGTTATCTGGAAATATCGGCAGGATATTGAACAGGAGGTTCGGGCTGAGCACCTGGGTCTTCTCCGGGCACTGGTAGGTACCATCCCCCAGCTCGTAAGCCTGTCAGTCGGGTTCGACGTGTTGCAACTGCCACGCTCTTACGATTCGGGGCTGGTTGCTGTCTTTCACGATCGCGCAGGGCTCCAAGCCTACACCATTCACCCCGCGCACATTAAAGTCGCCGAGCTGGGTAGAAGCATTAGCGAGCACGTGGCCTCAGTTGATTTCGAAGATTGAAACCTTCGCCTGACGTCCTGTCCTATGAAGACCTGGAAGAAGCTGTTACTGCTCTTGCTGGTACTGATTCTGCTCTCGCAGATACCCTTCGCCTATCGCCGTTACAAATTGGGACGCCTCAATGCGGCAATCCAGCAAACAAACTCTCAGCGCATCGCAAGTCAGGACGACTTCGCTGAGTACAAGGGTGCGATGCATGTTCATTCATTTCTCGGTGGACATAGCACCGGAAACTTCGACGAAATCATCGCCGCCGCTAGATCGAACGAATTGGACTTCGTCGTTATGACCGAGCATCCGTCGAAGAATTTCAGCACTGCCGAGATGGCTTTGAAAGGCGTTCATGCCGGCGTTCTATTTATCAATGGCAATGAGGTCAGCACGGCCCAGTCAGACCGCCTGTTGGTTATACCGGGTAATGAATCAGCCGCCGATGCGAACCAGCACTCAACTCAGCAAGTCGTAACTCGGGCGAAAGCTAGAAACGCGACGGTGTTCGTTGCTTACCCAGAAGAGTTCAAGGGCTGGGATTCAACTGGCTACGACGGAGTGGAGGTTTACAATCTTTACACGAACGCGCGAGAAATAAATCCAATCGTAATGTTCTTCGATGGGCTTTGGTCGTACCGCAGTTATCCCAATCTCCTGTTCGCCACTTTTTATAAACGACCGGCTGAGAGTTTGCGACGCTGGGACACGGCGGTTTCAACCAGAAAACAAAGACTGGTTGCGGTCGCCGGAAACGACGCTCACGCAAACGTCGGCCTCGCGCTCAAAGGCACCTCGGGAAACACGTTGCTGGGCCTGAAGCTCGACCCTTACGAAAGAAGTTTTCGACTGGTGAGGGTCCATGTACTTATTCCAAACGGCGGCTCTTTTGATGCTGAAACGTTGCGAGGCGCTCTTGCTGCCGGCCATTGTTTTATTGGCTTTGATCTATTCTCCGATTCCTCGGGGTTTCGATTTACCGGCTCAAACGGAAAGGAGACCAGGATTCAGGGTGATGAGATCACACTCGAACGTGAAATCCATCTTAACGTTACGGCTCCCATTTCCAGCCGCATCGTCTTACTGCGAGATGGCAACGTAATTCAGAGTGAGAGCGGGCTGATTAGGAAGGAATTCATTGTAACTGAGCGTGGCAGTTACCGGGTGGAGCTATATCTGCCGCAACTTCCGGGGTCCGTCAGCACGCAACCCTGGATTCTTTCTAATCCAATTTACGTGAAGTAGTAGGCCTATATTGATTTGCAGGTAAACTTAAGAAGGCTTGAGGGGTCAGGTCTATTGTTCAATCTTTGATGGAGGTTTGGTGAGAAACTGAAAAGGGCCAGACACGACATCGCCCCAATCCGGATGCCCTGCTGACTGTCCGGTTGGGGCGACGAACGGCGCCGGAAAGCTCCGGCTATAAATCGGAAGCGGTGACGTACGTTCACCGTGTAATACTGTAGAGAGTCTAAGTGTTTTGACTCTGCTCCCAGGTTTTCCCGAGTGTTAGGGAACCCCGAGTACAGCCTTCCATACACTGTTCAAGTGGGCTCAGTCTAGTTCCGGAAGGCCGCTTCTGTCAAGTTTCAGCTTGACCGAGTAGTGTCCTAAATCTGACATTCCGTGACGCCGACTGAACAATTGAAGCGGCTTTCCTGCCGGCCCCGCTGAATCTCCAGCAAATCTACTCTTTGGTCGCCCTCAAAGACGCTGTAGTGTGTCGGTTTGCGAACTTTCTCAGTCCATGGGTCATAATCTGTTTAAGGCAGATGGTCACCGTTGATATCAATAAAGTCGTCCATGCAACTATCCATAACTACGCCCCGCACTTTCAGTTTCAAGCGAACCGTGATCAGTCATGGCTGGTGTGAACTCTTGCCATTCGAGATTGATCGGGACAGATGGGTGCTCACGCGCACTCTAGATCTCTCTGCCGGCGCACCCGTCACAGTCCTAATCAAAGCAAACAAGCGCGCGGTGCGAATTGATCCATCTCGCACGCTGGGGAAAAAAGCCGTCGAACAAGTGCTGCGGGATGTACGTCACATGCTGCGGCTGGATGATGATATGGCCGCCTTTTATCAAACGATGAAAGCGACACCCGATTTTGAATGGGTGTCGGAGCAGGGGGCAGGCCGGCTGCTCCGCGCACCGACGGTGTTTGAAGATTTGGTGAAGATGATCTGCACCACGAATTGCTCATGGTCATTCACGAAGAAAATGGTTACGGGACTGGTTCAGAGCTTGGGGCGAGAGTCGGCCGGCGGACTGAGAACCTTTCCGACCCCGGAAGCGATGGCGCTGATGCCCTCAAAATTCTACGTGAACGAGGTGCGAGCTGGTTATCGTGCTCCTTATTTGAAGGAACTTGCCGAACGCGTGGCTGCTGGCTCCTTGAACGTGGAGGCATGGCTTGAGAGCCCATTGCCTACGGCGGAACTGATCGAGGAGGTGAAGAGCATTAAGGGAGTTGGCGACTACGCTGCTGAGAACGTTCTCAAACTCCTTGGCCGGTATGATGGTCTGGCGCTGGATTCCTGGACCCGAGCTAAGTTCTTCGAAGTGCGCAACCAAGGACGCAAAGCGACCGACAGGAAAATTGCGCGTTACTATTCAGGCTTTAACGAGTGGCGCGGTTTGGCCCTCTGGTGCGACCTCACGCGCGATTGGCTGGACGTCGACGGTCGGGCGGCGGATTGATTCACGGTTTGTAGATAACCCCATTCTTCATTACAAAGACGGTTTTGTGCATATTGTGAATGTCTTTCAGAGGATCGCCTGAGACGGCTACGATGTCCGCCCATTTCCCTGCCGCCAACGAGCCCAGGTTCTTGTCCCAGCCGAGTAACTTCGCTCCACTCAGCGTACCGGCCACGATCGATTCCATTGGACTCATCCCGCCCCACTCCACCATCAACACGAACCGCGCGCGTTTGTTCCGTGTGGGATCACGCCGGCGTCAGTACCCAAAGCGATCGGGACTTTGTTGGCTACGGCGATTTTGATTCCTTTGCGCATAGCAGCGGCGGCAGCCAGGGCTTTTTCGGCTCGGTGTCCTTTGAGGACACCGCTCCTGGCGGCTCTTTCTACCGCCTCACCGGCCATCAGCGTAGGCACCAGGAAGGTGCCATGTTGGGCCATCAGTCGCGCGCCTTCCTCATCAATAAAAGATCCATGCTCGATTGACGCCACGCCGGCACGGGTGGCGATCTTGATACCCTCAGTGCCATGGGCGTGGGCGGCGACTTTTCTTTCCAGCTTTGTCGCTTCATCAACCATCGCCTTCATCTCGTCATAGTTATATTGAGTTGTGCCCACGGCATCGCCTTCCGACAGTACCCCGCCGGTCGCGCAGGTCTTGATCACGTCGGCGCCATACTTGGCTTGGTAACGCACAGCTGCGCGTATCTCGTCAGGACTATTCGCAATGCCATCTTCGATGGAACGATCCATAAGACCGGGTCGATAACCATTCGAATCGCAGTGGCCGCCGGTGATGCCGAGTGAGTGGCCGGCCGTCATCATCCTTGGCCCGGGCACCCAGCCTTCATTGATTGCCTTGCGCAACGCCAGATCATCAAACCTGCCGCTAGCGCCAACGTTACGCACGGTGGTGAATCCAGCCATCAATATGTCTCTCGCATTGTTGACGCCGAGAATGGCCCCGAAAGATTCATAATCCCGAACTGCGGCGGTCTCGATCTCTGGATCGCCAAGCACGCGGCCGATGACATGAGTATGCGCATCAACAAAACCGGGTAGGAGCGTCACATCTCCAAGTTCGATAATTCTGGCGCCGGCCGGAACACGCACGTCTCCGGCGGCGCCCACCGCGGTGATCTTTTCATCAGTCACTATCACCACGGCATTGCTAATAGCTGCGTCGCCGGTGCCATCAATCAACCGAGCTGCGCGGAGCGCGACCACTCCTTTGCCTTCTGGCGGGGCAGGCTTGATGGCCCCAGATTGTTTTCCGGTTTCTTGTGATAGGAATGTAGAAACACTTGCGATGACTATTAAGAAGGCAGTCAGAACGGTTCTTAAGGTGCGCATGCTTGAGGCTCCTGGATAGGTTGCAATGACTCTCAGGTTGTAAAGGGTTGATTGGTGAATGCCCGCGCATTCTAGTAGAGATCGCGCCCACGCACCAGGGCCACTCAAGGTCAAGAACGCGATCCACGAAATAACCCGAAATGGCACTAACGATATTTTCGTGTTGGTTCGTGTAATTTCGTGGATCGCATTTTGTCGACACGTGATGGTTGAGCTGCAAGAATTACTTGTGTATTGTGCAGCACTCGAATGTTGAGTCTTCGACAGGAGGTTCTTCTCGATGGTTGACGAAAGGTTTGGACCGGGTTTTGGCGCCGGTATCGCGCTGGCAATCGGGTTAGTGCTCGCCTCGGTGATTGGTGGATGGGCTTTTGTGAAAGGGAAGCGCGGAGATCAGACGATTACCGTGACGGGCTCGGCACGAAAGCGCATCAAATCAGATTTGGTAATTTGGAAGGCGGGGGTTTCATATCAGGCGCCGGTGCTTGCAGATGCTTATCGGTCTCTTTCCGAGAATGTTCCTCGCGTTAAGGCGTATCTGATCAGCAAGGGCATTCCCGAGGATCAGATTACGATTTCTTCCATCTCCTCTCAAACCTTGCACGCCCGAACCGATCAGGGAGAAGACACGGCACAGATTACCGGGTATTCCCTGCGCCAGGAGCTCGAAGTACGTTCAAATGACGTCGACAAGATCGCGCGAATTGCTCGCGAGGCCACTGAACTAATCAATCAGGGAATTTTGTTGGAGTCGATGGCGCCCCAGTACCATTACACCAAACTAGGTGAAGAGAAGATCACGATGCTTGCCGAGGCGGCCAAAGACGCCAAGGTGCGCGCCGAACGGGTAGCGGAGAGCACTGGCAGCAGCATTGGCAGCGTACGCACAGCCAGAATGGGGGTACTGCAGATCACCCCGGCCGATTCGAACGAAGTGTCCGATAGCGGCATGAACGACACCTCGTCACTGGAAAAAGACATCACGGCCGTGGTCAATGTCGGTTTTGAGATCGATTAGGAAAACCAGTTGACAACCCGCAGGGGCATCGGCGAATCTAAGGTCTACACTCGCTGCCCCTGCGAGAAGTCTTAAGTTCAAGAGTCTCTAAAACATTGACATGAAATTAGGTTCCCTCGCAATCACGCCACTAGTTCTATTTGTTGCGTTCGTCACAGTTCACGCACAGTCAGCGGAAGTCTCGGAATTAACGCGTCCGCGAACGGTGTCGTCTCCGGCTCTCCAATCGGAAAAGGCCCAGCAGACACCTGCGCCAACGATACCGCAGAGGCAAGGTCCAGAGCCGCTGCAAACGCCCAACCCACAGCCAGCGGGTTCACCAACGGTGGCCCCGCCACAGTCAGTCGAGTTGGCGGGAATAGAGCCGGAGGCGGTTGAATTACAGAAGACTTTGTTGCCTCTTTCGCCGCCGGCGATCCGAGCGAGAATTGCTGAGGCGGAGCGTTTGTTCAAGTCGCGTCCGTTGCCCACAGCGATGGGACCATCAATTCAATTTGTAACCCTCGCGGCCCTCGACCAGAGTACGGCCCGCATCCATCACGTCACCCTCTTAAAGCAAACGTTTCTTACCAAAGGCTCTGAATTCACAACGACTAGTTCCTTAGGCATGCCGTTGAGTATTCGCGTGCTGCGTGCGAACGGAGTAAACACCGCAGTGACCATTTTCGACAATCAGGGCCGCTCCTTGACTCCCCTTCTGGTCGAGTTTCCGATTGAGAAGGGCGGCGTTTTTCGTGAGCTGGCTTATTACACCTCGGCGCACCCAGCTTTGCTTTCCTCTGAGTTGGCCCGCTCGGGCCAGTGGTATGTACGGAACATGTTGGATCTGGCGGCGAAGCGGCTGGGTGAGAAGGGTGTTTTCATCTCGCCCAGGATCGTCGATGTGGCTGAACGACTCTGCCTGGTCGAGCACGTTGATCATGCGCGCTTTCGTCAGGAAAACCGCGGCCTCCTGTTTCAGGAGATTTATTCGCTTTTTGCTCTCAACGAACTTGATACTTACCGCTATTCGGTCAGCACTGCCGGCGCCGGGGGCATGGTGCAAATGATTCCTTGGGCCTACAACCTCATGAAGCAGCGTCACCCGGGCGTTGGTCTGGCCCCTGATTTCGTGACAGGCATGCGCAACCACGGAAACGCGCTGCAGGCGATGCTGCTCTACATGCATGACACATGGAACGATCTGGCGGCAAATACGGAGGTTCAATACGCGCTCAATGCGAAACTCGCCACGCAAACGGAGCTGCTCGCGGCCGGCTATAACTCGAACGCCGCTCGTTTGCCGGGTTATCTGAGGCGCGGAGGTTCGTCGTGGCGCACACTAATCCCGCGTGAGACGCAAATGTATCTGCAGATCTATAAGAGCTATGAAGCGTTGGTGCCAATAAAGCCGCGCTCGACGCCTCAAATCTCCAGCAGCAGCACCGCCGGAAGTAACTTTAACTAGACTAAGAAGTCTTAGTGGCATTTCGTGTGAATTAGCGGAACGTCCGAACGTTCAATCAATCCGGAGTCTTTCCAAAGAGTACGTTAACCCAGTAGAACGCGACCGTGCCCGCTCCGATTACGGCGCAGGTTGCTACCGTGCGCCACAAGATGTCGGTCCCGGCAAAGTTCCAAATGGCGAGCAGGGAGGCCGCCACTGCTACCAGGATACAGGCGCTGGTGGTCCAGAATGAGATCGTCCTCACCATCTGTGGATTCAGAAAGCCTCGACGCTTAGGGCCTGTTTGCGAGTCTGCCACTTGTTCTCCACCCGGGTTACTTTTACTTACCGAGCTGATTGTTTCCTATCCGGCTCTCTCGGGGTCAGCACAATAGCGGCCACAGATGAACACGGAGAAACGCAGATCTGCGCAGGCTCGGGCCACTACCCTCTCCATTTCTTATCCCGTTCCCTTCCGTGTTCATCTGTGGCTAGTATTCTTGTCTGCGAATCAAGCGTACTTAAATGCGATCTTCTTGACGGTGTTCGCGTTCCGTATTGTGGCCGGCATTCCCAGAGCACGTTCGAGCTGAGCCCCGGAAAACTTGGATTCGCTGATTTTTTTACGGGACAGCCAATAGACTTCACGACCATAGACCTGAAAGTCGTCCACTTCTGTTACGAATGTCAGGAGCTTTCGTTTGGATTCGGTGCTGGGCTCATCTGCAGTAAACGCGATATACAGGGCATTTCCGTCTGCATCCAACTCCGAGTCCTCGAATGGCTTGTATTTGGCGATGTTTTCCACTTCAGGTGTGGACCGGACAAAGGTCGCGACTGCATAACCCAAAGTCTCCCGCAGAAGACTCTCAATCTTCCTTTCCAAAGTCTTTGTACTCTGTGAGGGTGAATCAAATATTACATTGCCGCTGGCGATAAACGTCTCGACGTTGGAAACCCCCAGGGCCTCGAACAGTTGGCGCAGATGGTCCATTTTGACGACATGGCCACCAACGTTAATGGCTCGCAGGAAGGCGACATATTTTGGCATACCTCACTTCCCAACTCGCATATAGCCATACCCTTAATCCACAGATTACGCAGATTACATAGATCTCGATCTTAGGCACGGTCGCGGTAAGCTACTTCTGGAAGAGAAGGGCGCCAACGTCGCATAGCCAGCCGCCTTTAAGTTAGTAATCTGTGTAATCTGCGTAATCTGCGGATGAAATTTGTTTCCTTAACGGCTGATGGCGAAGAGGTGGTGTTGCGTCCTGACGAACATCGTTCCTGATGAGATCGCCGGAGTGGCCATCATCAACTCGCCCAGCGAGTTTGTCGCCGACAGTTCATACTGAGGTCCCGCCTTCACCACGTACATCTCTCCGTCTTCGCTGGGCAGGTAGATTTTTCCGTCGGCGGCCACCGGCGAGGCGCTGAATCCCCCACCTTTATGAGGCAGCCGCTGACGGTAAATCTCCGCGCCCGTCTTCAGGGCGTAGCAATCAAAGACCCCCTGGTTCGAGAGCACATAAAGATAGTTGCCGTAGATCAGCGGCGTCGGCATGTAAGATCCACGCGCCTGTTTGCTCCAGGCGATGTACTTATTCGAGGTCTGGCCCTTGTCCAGAGTTATATCGCCGGCGGCGCCCGCGCGGATGACGAAGATAGGGGCCTCCGGACGACGGCCGCTGGCGACGACGATCAGATCGCTGGAGAAGACCGGCGTCGGCGCAGTTATCTTTGAGCTCCCGCCTAATCGCCATAACTCTTTGCCGGTTTCTGGATCATAACCGCGGATAAAGTTCGAAGCGTTGGTCACGAGTTCCACCCGGCCGGGTCCGTCGTAAATGTTGGGCGTGCCCCAGGAAGGGAGTTCCTCGCGAGCTGTCTTCCAAATGGTTTTGCCGGTTCTGATATCGGCCGCGATCAGAAACGACTCGCTTTGCGTGTCACACTGGACGATTACCAGGTTCTTATAAATGATTGCTGAACTCGCCGTTCCCCATTCGTAGTCAGGCGCATCGTAAGCGCCGGCGTTAAGCACGCCGAGATCCTTCTTCCAAACCAGACGACCCTGCATGTCGAAGGCGTAGAGTCCTTGCGAACCGAAGAATGCAACGACGTAGCGCCCGTCAGTGGCGGGTGTGGAGTTAGCGTAACTTGCTTTGATATGTCGCTTCTCGCGGGGCACCCCCTCGTGAGCAGTCTTCTCCCAAAGCACCTTCCCGCTGCTCCTGTCGAGCGCATAGATCTTCCACTGGTGCGGAGAGCGGTCTTCGGAGGCAGTCCCGTCGCCATAGAGGCCGTGGCGGAAACTGTCACCGCCCCGGCTGCTGACGGCGGTGGTTACGAAAACACGATTACCCCAAACGATGGGACTCGAATGGGCCAGGCCCGGAATCCGGGTCTTCCATTTAACATTATCGCCCTTCTGCCCATCCCAATGTTCCGGAAGGTTATGTCCTTCAGCTACCCCGGAGGCCCGTTCGCCTCTGAAAGAGGACCAGCGGTCTTTGTCGGACACCTGGGCGGAAAGACCCGCAACACAAAACGTCAGCAACGCCAGAGACAGACTCCGTTTCAGTTTCATATTCCCTCGTCGGCAGGCGAGACGCCTGCGCTTCCAGCCATTAGTCGTCTTCTTTCATAAACAGCTTCCCCGATAGCCGAACAGCGGGCCCCAAGCCTTTTTATTAACGTTGACCACAATGCGGAAGAGTTGCGCTTTTTCGTTGACCACAATCAGCGTCCCGGCATCGGCTTGCGCGGCAGTTTCTCATTGCGCGTCGCCGCATTATAAACAAACGCCGCCATGATGGTCGCCGCCTGTTTCATATCGTCGGCCTGAATGCGATCGAAAACGTCCTGATTGGAGTGGTGGGTGCGAGTGGAGTATTCGATCTCATCCTGAATAAACTGAAAGCCCGGCAGACCAATGGCATCGAACGACAAGTGGTCCGTGCCACCGGTATTCGAGATCGATAACGTTGTTGCTCCCATCTCGCGGAAAGGCATCAGCCACTCGCGGAACAAAGAGCGCACCCCTTCATTGCCCTGCAGATACACGCCACGGATCTTTCCGGTTCCATTGTCCAGATTGAAGTAGCCGCTAAACTTTTCGTATTCCGGCTTTGTCAAGAGCTTGGACGCCGGCGCCGGACTCGGCGCGGGAGATGGAGTTTCCGCCGCGAGGGTTTCAAATCGGCCGAAGTGCTCAGCCACATAAGCGCGCGAACCCAGCAGTCCCTGTTCTTCGCCCGACCATAAGGCGACTCGGATCGTGCGACGCGGTTTGAGTTTTAAGGCCTGCAGAATACGAACAGCCTCCATCGCCACCGCAACGCCCGCGCCGTTGTCGGTCGCGCCGGTTCCGGAATGCCAGGAGTCCATGTGACCGCCGAGCATCACGAGCTCGTCTTTTAAATCGGCGCCCGGGACCTCCGCAATCGTGTTGTAACCCATGGGGTCGGCATCCTGCCATTCGACGCCCAGGTCTACTGTCATGGTCACTTTTTCGCCGGCCTGGATAAGGCGCACGATCCGGTTGTAGTGTTCAACTGCGAGCACGACTTGAGGGGCAAACTGCGGAGCGCTCTTATCGTAAGCGGAAATTGAGCGTGAGTTTGCACCGAAGGGTTCCGCCGGTACCGGCTGTGGGACTGAGGCCGACCCCACGAAGACTGTGCCGCCGTCACCCACACGACTGGGATCAACCAAAAGCGCGGCGCCTTCCTCATGCAAGAAGAGATTCTTCCTGGCAGCCAGATTGAATGCGGCTCGCTGCTCTGGAGTCAGTTGACGCCGTGGTGTTCCAACCCTGGGGTCAGGTGCGTCAGCTAGTGCGAGCAAGTTCTTTTCATCTCTGCGGGTACTTGGCGCCTCAAAACGAGCTTTCACTTCCCGCAGGGGCGCAGTCAGGACGATGGCTCCCCTTACCTTGCCTTTAAATCGCTGCATATCTACTTCGTCCTTTGCGTCGAGGTAAACCACTTCCGCTGTAAGGGGCCCGTTGGTACCCGGCGACCAGGCTTTCGGGTAAGCGATCAGCGGTATTGCCAGAGGCTCAATCACCTGCGCGGAAAATCGCTTTAGCGTCCACCCCCGTCCAAACGGTCCCCATGCTTCGAGATGAGCGTTCTGCAATCCCCACCCCGCCATTTGATCGCGCGTCCATTCGTTTGCTCTTTTCATTCCCGGCGAATTGGTAAGACGAGGGCCAATTACGTCAGTCAGATAACTCAGCGTCTGCATTACCTGTGAACGCTTCATACCCTCGTCCTTGATCCGCTCGATGGGATCGTTCGGGTCCGTTGCCGGCGTTTGTGGACCCGGCTGCTGGGGTCGAACTGTGGGCTGACTGGACGGGGTTTGAGCTGGTTGCTGCGCGAAAATCGCGTTCGGCGAGAACACGAAGATCAGAAGCAAGGCCAGTGCCGCGTAGCGTCGTAGCATGATTAAATTCTCCTAAGATTCAGAAGTAGCATAGACTTTAGTCTGTGTCAGCGTATGTAGACCTCGAGCTTTAAACCTAAGTCAATCAGCAATCACTGACTGAAGTCGATGATGCCACTCAAGATCACAGACTAAAGTCTGTGCCACTTTAACGAGCAGGTTGGCGGTCTTGCGCTTTGGGTTGCTTGACCTTAGCGATGTCGGTTCCGGTTTGACTAGAATTGTAATCGCACTCTTCGTTTGCGCAATGACGGAAAGTGCCCTGTTTTTTTGTGGTCTTCTCCAGGAGAAACGGCGCCTGGCAAATAGGACACGCTTCCTTCACCGGCTTGCTCCAATAAACCGCGTCACAGTTAGGGTATTGCGAGCAACTGTAAAACGTCTTTCCACGTTTGGATTTCTTGACTACCAGCTCACCTACGCATTCCTCTCGCGGACAAACTACGCCCGTCGTTTCCTGCTTGATGTATTTACACTTTGGATAGTTTGAGCAGGAGATAAACTCCCCGAATCGCCCGAACCGTTTCACGAGTTGCGCTTCGTCGACGGGGCACTTCTCATCGAGAGGAATCGGCGCCGGGCTAACTGCACCGCCTTTGGAGATCTTCCGAATGTTGCGGCACTCGGGATAAGCAGTACAGCCCAGGAATTGACCGAAGCGACCGCGCTTGAGCTGCATGGGTTTGCCACACAGATCGCAGGCTTCCAGTTCTTCCGATTCATTACCTCCCGCGCTTGCCTCTCCGACGGGAGCACTGCCATTCGCTCCGGACTTGGGCTCCGCGTCACGTGTGGCGGCGCAGTTCAGACACTTGAGATACTTGCCGAAACGGCCAAACTTCTGGACCATTCCCTTGGTTTCGCATTTGAGACAAACTTCGTCGGTGGGTGTATCTACATTCTTGATCTCGTCAGTATATTTCTTGAACTTGCCCAGATCGTCCTTGAACTTGTCATAGAACTCATGCAGCGCGGCGGTCCATTTGAGCTTTCCTTCCTCGACGTGGTCTAGCTCTTCCTCCATGCGCGCGGTGTAGGTAACGTTGAAAAGGTCGTCGAACCCTCCTTCGATCAGCACGTCGTTTACAGTCTTGCCGAGACCGGTCGGATGAAAGCGACCTTCCAGCTTCTCAACGTACTCCCGGTCCTGAATCGTTGTCATGATCGCGGCGTAAGTTGACGGCCTGCCTATTCCCTTTTCCTCGAGGGCTTTGACCAGGGTAGCTTCTGTATAACGAGGTGGCGGTTCAGTGAAGTGCTGCTCGGGAGTGATCGTCTTCAAATCCAGCACCTCGCCCTTTTCAACCATTGGCAGAGCGCGCTCGGCTTCGTCGTCTTCTTCGGTTTTTTCGTCGCGGCCCTCCTGGTACAGCTTCAGGAATCCGTCAAACTTCTGCACCGAACCTGTCGCGCGGAAAAGGAAACGACCGGCGTCAATGTCGATGGTTGTTTGATCGAAGATCGCGGGCGTCATCTGCGATGCCACCGTCCGCTGCCAGATAAGTCGGTAGAGTCTCAGCTCATCATTATTCAGATACTGGGCCAGGGAATCCGGCGTGCGCGCAACCTCAGTTGGGCGAATAGCCTCGTGTGCGTCCTGCGCATCTTTCTTGGAGCGATAATGAACGGCCTTCTCCGGCAGATACGCAGGACCGTATTGCTTGCCAATGAAATCACGGAGTTCGCCGAGAGCGGCTTCTGAGACGCGCGTGGAATCGGTGCGCATGTAGGTGATCAGACCGACCGACCCTTCCGACCCCAGCTCCACGCCCTCATACAGCTTCTGCGCCAGCATCATCGTCCTCTTTACCGCGAAGCCAAGTTTGCGCGACGCTTCCTGTTGCAGCTTTGAAGTGATGAACGGCGGCACGGGGTTTCGTTTTCGCTCTTTGGTTACTACCTCGCTGACAACGAAAGCCTCTTTCTCTGCCTCGGCAACAATTTCTGTGGCCCGAGCTGCTTCGTTAATCAGAATCTCGTTTTTCTTAGTGTCCTGATCGAAACCGCTCGTCTTAACCGTTTGCTCGCCTACCTTGAAAAGCCTGGCGTCAAACGCCGGCGGCATTTTCGCCGCTACGTTGGCGACGATGGTCCAGTACTCCGTCTTTAAAAACTTTTCGATTTCTCGTTCGCGCTCGACCACCATTCTCAAGGCGACTGATTGAACCCGACCTGCGCTAAGCCGGCCCCCGATCGTGCGGCACAGAAGCGGTGAAACTTTGTAACCCACCAGCCGATCCAGAACGCGACGCGCCTGTTGTGCGTCCACGAGGTTTCCGTCTATTTGTCCTGGATTATCAAACGCCGCGTTTACAGCGCGTTTGGTGATTTCATTGAACATCACCCGGTAGGTGGGCTTGGCGGGCCGTTTCGGAATAATCTCTTCGGCAAGGTGCTGGCAGATGGCTTCGCCCTCGCGGTCCGGGTCGGCTGCAAGATAAACGGCGTCCGCATATTTGGCTGCCTTTTTTAATTCCGCCACGATTCTTTTGTTGTTCCGCTTGCGGGAGTCTGGAATCACTTCGTAGGTCGGTTTGAAATCATCCTCGACATCAACGCCAAGGCCTTTGGAAGGTAGATCTTTGATGTGGCCTATCGAGGCTTTAACCAGATAGTCCTTTCCCAGGTATTTATTAATCGTCTTCGCCTTTGCCGGCGATTCCACGATGACCAGGTTTTTTGCCATTACTATTTACTGACGACACCAACTGCATCGACCGCCTTGTCTCGTTCGCTTCGAGCCAGAATTCCGAAATAAAGAAAATACTCTCGCAGGTCAGAGGGCGAATCAATCTCGCGAGTCTCATTGCAGAGTTGATCGCAAATTACTTCCCTCAACCGCGTCAACTCTTTGAGCCGATGATTCTTCCAACGGGGGTCAGCGATTGTCAGGTCGACTAACTCGAGCAGGCGCGCGAAGGCGTGCTCAAAGCGAGCCTCGTCGCCCCGCTCTTTCCATCGTAGCGCCCGCTCATACTCGCTGCCGACATTTCCCAGTTGAGCGGCAAGTGAAAAGGTGAACCAGCGACCAGCGGCCAAATCTGGATGATAGGTTGTCATTTCCTCCTGCCTACTGCACTAGCATGCGAACTATCCCAATTATCCCTTCCCGCACGTTGGGGTCTTCCACCCCGCGAGACCTATTGTTCTGCCTGGGTCGTATATTAATCATGGAATCGAACTCTACCATTTCAGGCATTGCGCGGTTCGTATACAAGTTAATACCCCACAGATTCTCCTGCCGTGAATTCCGTTCAATCAAAAATGCTTCTTCGTCCGCATGTAGCTCAGCCCCAACCGCCATTACTCTCTTCTCGATGTCGATGACAGCCTTGACCATGTCGCCATACAGTTCTTCTCCAGCTTCACGCAATTGTTGAGTTGAAATCGGCTCGTTGACTAAGATCGTTCCCATAAAATTCTTCGTTACATCTTCCGCACGAAACACTTTCCCGGCAAAGCCCGCACCAATTCGCGCATCTCCAACACTAACAGCGCAGCGGTTAAATCGGAAATCGATAACTTACTCCGGTCGACCAGCGCATCGATGTGTTCCGGACTGTCTGCTGTTAATAGCTTCAAAACCGTGGCTTCAGAATCTGACAGCCCATGTGGCACTAAAGAAAGCTGGTCTGCTAACGACTTCTCTTTCTTCTTTTCTCCAAACGGGGGCGGCAACAACTTCGCCGCGATTTGCGGTGGTAACTCGGCTGCTATGTCCTGCCACTGCTGCACCAGCTTCGCGCCCGCCCCTTTGATCAGGTAATTCGTGCCGAAGGAAGTACGCGAGGTAATGTTGCCCGGGACTGCGAAGACCTCCCGGTTTTGTTCAATCGCCAACCGCGCTGTTATCAAAGATCCGGAATTTTCAGCTGCCTCAACCACCACCACGCCAAGGCTCAAGCCACTAATGATGCGGTTGCGATAAGGAAAGTTTTCCGACACGGGTGGAGTGCCTAGCGGGAACTGCGTAATTAGTGACCCCCCACGTTCAAGGATTTCGTCCGCCAGTTTTCTATGATCGCGCGGATAAACCTGGTCTATCCCAGTGCCCAGCACGGCCACTGTGCGACCGCCGCCTTCGAGAGCGCCGCGGTGTGCTGAGGCATCGATTCCGCGCGCAAACCCTGAGACTACGGTGACCCCCCTTTGGGCCAAATCACGCGCCAGCATCAAAGCCGCATTTTGGCCGTACGTCGAACATCTGCGCGAGCCCACAATCGCCACGCACGGCTGCTCGAGACACTCTTCCCAAGCGCCCTTCACGTAGAGAGTAATTGGCGGATCGTAGATCTCCCGCAACATCGCGGGATAGATGCCATCGTCAAGTATTAAAAGATCGGCGCCGAATTCCCTTACGTTTGCCACCTCGGCTTCGGCGTTCTCAAAGAGGTCGCGCGCTATTATGCTGTCGATAGCTTCCGGCAACAGCCTCAACTTTTCCAGTTCGGCTCTAGTTGCACCATAAACCGCTTCCGCGGCACCGAAGCGTTCCAGGAGTTTGGCAGCGGCGCGAGGTCCGATGCCAGGGGTCATGTTGAGTGCAACCCAATCTCTAATCATGTGAGGAGTTCCTTTGAGCGCTGGAGTTTCGCGCTCGTTCAATAATCTCTTAACTTTCGTTCAATCGTCAGTCTTACGTAAGCATCGCCATCTTAAGTTAGGTGGACCGCTTGGTTCCGCGCCTGCTTAACGCCGTTCCTGGCGTGCCTCCTGCCTCCTGCCTTTTGGCGGAGGCGTGTAGGAATCGAACCTACCTGAGCCTGTTCTCACAGTCTCACTGACGGTTTTGAAGACCGCGCCGTTCACCAGAACAGATTCGCCTCCACGAATCCCACAAGAGCCCGCCAAAGCCGCAACCCTACGCGCCGTCATGCGGAACTGTCAAGCAAGACCCAGCTCAGCTCGGGTAGCGTCACATTTTAGTGATGTCCTCACATCTGATGGCTGATACTGCCCCTGACTTCCGAGAATGTGTCAAACTCTCGGACTGAAGCGTGGATTTGCGCCCATCACCAACACGGCGACGGTCGGCTGGCCGGGTGGCATCTTGAAGTGGTTAAGATGCACGGGCTTGCCCCGTGGAACTTCACGCTGGCAGCTACCGAAAACATCACCTCATAGTTAAGATGCCCCACAAAAAAGAGGAGGCAGACGACCCTCGCAATCGCCTGCCTCTATCTCAACTTGGCTCACCTCTTGAAAAAAGGGGGCAAGTGAGGGCACGGAGTATATGCCTGGACCGTGGTTTTTGGCAACAATTCCCGCTAACAATTTCTTGTGTGTTTCGAATAGACTGGCCCGGAAAACGAGCTGACTCGGCCCGCCTGCGCTTAATCATTTAAACCAGCTATAATACCTGGCAGTTTTGAAGATACTATAAGTCGCTAACGAAGCCTTTGTTTCAGGCCACTAGATTTTGCGCTTTGACGCGAGAAACAGAACACCCGCAAGCGAACGAGTGGAGATCGAGAAATGCCGAAGATTAGTGATATTGAAGAAACGCCCAACCCAAATGCCGTCAAGTTTATCCTTCGGGAGGCGGTTAGCAACGGCACCGCTCACTCCTACCCTTCCCGCACGCGGGCGCAGGATGACCCTCTCGCTAAGGCACTTTTCGAGGTGGAACACGTGGTCTCCGTCTTCTACATGGACCGCATGATTACGGTTGAAAAGGACGACGAAGGAGATTGGGACGATTTGCTTCCTACCCTTGCCGTACCCATTCGCGCGGCTGAATCGGTTTCCTCACCAGCAGGTGCCGCGGCTGCGGCCGGGACGGCAGTGGGAGGTTCGCTAGCGGCCATCACCAGCGACGATCCGCGCCTGCTAAAAATAAACGACATTCTGGATGAGAAAGTGCGACCCGCCCTCATGGGCGATGGCGGCTACCTGGAAGTGCTTGGGCTCAAGGAGCATACCTTGAGCATCCGCTATCAGGGAGCTTGCGGAAGTTGCCCAAGTTCACTGACGGGGACGTTGATGGCTATCGAAGGCATGCTTAAACAGGAAGTCGACCCAGAGATCGAGGTGGTCGCAGTCTAGTGGAGTGCGGCGCTGTCAGAACGGCGAGCGTTTCGACCCGGACTGATCCGCCCCGGCTCTCAGCACGTCAGAACGGCGAGCGGTAGCGACCCGGTCCGATCTACGCCGACCCTCAGCGAACTCGTTCAGCACGACCACTATACTTCCCAGTGTAAACCGGGTCGCCACCGCTCGCCGTTCTGACAGTTACCAGCATTTCCACTTTCTGGAACCGAAGCGCGCCTCACCCGTGAAATCTCACTGCTGCAGTCTCTTGCCGACGACGCCCTCAGTTTCGTCAACCCAAACTTCGGGCGCGCGTACAGGCGAGGGTCGCCGATGCATTCTGCGAGACCTAATTTGCAGGTTGGGAAGGGGGCAAAACGGAGCGCTCCCGCTCAAGCTGCAAGTTTGCCCGGCTTGAATTGTCAATTCAAGGTTGAGTGGCTGTGAATCTAGAGCGGGGGCGCTCCGCTTTGCCCCTTCCCAACCTGTAATCTCCTGGGGATTGAATTGTCAGTTCAAGGAAGAGTGGCATCGCTACCCGCGCTGGATTTGATTGAACTGGATTAGCAAGCCACGCGTATGGACCGTAGCGTTCTACCTGCCCCGGCACTCCGCAAAGAGAGGAATTCCTATGATTATTCATGTTCACGGGTTTGTTGTTGTCATGCTGTTTGGGCTGCTGCTCGGATCTCTGACGCCGGCCCTTAGAGTTAACGCCCAGGCCCCGGTGCCGGAAAGTAAGTCCCAGCAAGCAGCTCCGAAAGAAAAGAAGAAGACCTCGAAAAGTGAGGAGCCAAACCCCCTCGCTTTGCAGCGCCGCACCATTGCGATCTCTCTTTTGACCTCGCTGGCAGACGAGGCCCGCAGTTATCAAAACCAAACCTTACGCGCTCGCGTGCAAGCCCGGGCGGCTGATGCGCTTTGGGAGTCCGATGTTGAGAAAGCGCGCGCGCTGCTCCGCCGCGCATGGGACGCGGCCGACACCGCCGACAAGGAAGCATTCCGGCGTTATGAGGAACAGCGACAATCGGCGGCCCGCGGCGCGAACCAGTACATTCAGTCGCCGCCTGAGTTACGCAGTGAGGTATTGCGACTTTCGGCTAAAACGCGACCGGGCGCTCTCGGAAGAGTTCCTGGCCCAACTAACTGACGACACCAATCGAGAAACGGGCGGTCCGGGTTCCGGCGACGTTACTACCGCCACCCTAAAGACTGCCGATCCCGAAAATCCTCCTTTTGCCCTCGCGCAAAGACTACAACTCGCCAGCCGCCTGCTGGATGAGGGAGATATTGCCCGCGCATTGCAGTTCGCAGATCCTGCGCTGGATCGCGTTACCACCCGGGGCATCTTTTTTCTTTCGGCGCTGAGGGAGAAGGACCAGGTTGCCGCGGATCAACGATTCGCTACCATGCTCGCCCGCACCGTTGCCGATCCTACCTCTGACGCAGTCGGCGTTTCAGTCCTGTCTTCCTACGTGTTTACGCCTTTCCTCTACATTATTGTGAGAGGCAACGGACAAAATCATTCCAGTCAGCAGCGGGACCGAATAGTGGCGCCAAACATCGCGCCCGAACTTCGGGTCGCGTTTTTAAGAGGAGCAACCCAGATACTCTTGCGACCGCCGCAACCCCCCGATCAAGATCGTACCATCGCCGGCCGCCGGGGCTTGTATTTCATGATTGCCCGCATACTGCCTCTGCTTGAGCAATATGCTCCCGAGCTTGCTCCGGAGCTGCGTGTGCAACTTTCCTCAATTGCTCCCGATGCTACCGAAGACTTGCGCACGGGCCGCGATCGCTTGCTAACGCGCGGGTTAGTCTCGGAGGATCAAACGCGGGACGAAGGGCGCGAATCGCTCGATCGCGCTGAGCGTGTTGCCGATGCCGCCGAACGCGATACGCTATACGCTCGGGCCGCCCTGGCAGCGGCACGTAAAGGCGAGATAAATGCCCGCGATTTGGTTGACAAGATCGCAGACAGCGATTTACGGAGGCGGGCGCGCGCCCATGTGGACTTTACCCTGGTAAGTCGGGCACTGGATAAGAAGGACACGCAAGAGGCGATGCGTTTTCTGGCCACCGCAGAACTGACTCACATTCAACGCGCCTGGGCTCTGTTGGAGGTTGCCCGATTGCTCAAAAAGATCGACGCTAACCGCGCTGTCGAAGTGCTGAACGAAGCGGCAACTGTTGCCCGTCGTATTGGCGGCAGTGACGGGGATCATGCCCGGGCACTCGTGGGCGTCGCGAGTCAGATGTATGACATCGACCGGGGGCGGGTTTGGGAAGCGCTCGCGGAAGCGGTGAAAGCCGCAAACTCAGCCTCTGAATTCAGCGGCGAGGATGCGCAGGTCAGCGCCCGGTTTACAGTGGGGCGTGGTGGCACCACGACCTCTAGTTCTACAGTTGAGACCTTCGATCTGGGCGGGATCTTCAGTTTGCTCGCGAAGGAAGATATTTATCGGGCAGTCGAATTAGCCCGCGGATTTACCGCAGATGCTCCTCGAGCAATCGCCACTCTGGCAGTCGCGCGCTCGGTGTTGGAAACGAAAAAAGAAGGGCCGACGAGCGAAACACTCGAAATAAGAAATTAGCACTTGTTGTTTGTACTTTGTGCTTTGTATTTAGGCTTGTTGCTTTGTGTGATACTGCTTGGCTACAAGTACTAAGGACAAAGGACAAAGTACAAAGTTCTAAGTTAAGAATAAATATTCATCGGCCTCGTCAGTAACGAGACCGGATCCTCAACGTTAAGCGCCTCGCGTACGTAGAATGCTTCCCCGGCGTGCACGCCAATCAGCGAACCGTAGTAACGCATTCGAAACTCTGTTTGCTGCAGAAAGCCTTCTTCGCTGATACGCGTGACGGGTTCTTTCGATTCCGCACTGTAAAACTGTGAGCCGTGCGCTTTAATGGCCCGCATCTTTTCTTCTACGAAATCAGAAACATCGACAATGAATGACGGAATGACCAGGCGGGAATAGATGGAATGCATTAGCGCCGGTATCTTAGCCGGGTGCTGACCTGCTTCAGCATCGTAACGAGCCATGGTGGCAAGTCGCGCCGCCTCGCGCACGATACGGCAGGTGTTGGCGTGGTCAGGATGAGGATCATCCCAGTGCGTTGTCATCAATACTCGAGGGCGGTAGCTGCGAATAATTCGTACGACTGCTTTGCGCGACTCTTCATTGGGCCAGACGTGTCCATCTGGATGTTCAAGATTGATGCGCACATCCAGATTCATCACCTGCGCTGCTTCCATGGCCTCCATCGCGCGCAAATCGGCCGTACCGCGGGTGCCCATTTCACCGCGCGTCATATCTGCCACGCCGGTACGATAGCCGAGCGATTTCAGCTTGAGCAAGGTGCCCGCCACCGACAACTCGGCATCATCGGGGTGGGAGAAGACGGCCAGGACATCCAGTTCAATCTGTGGATCGCTCACGGCGGTATGTTTCTGATTTCGTACGGGACCTTGTTTCATCTCTTCAGCGGGCTGCGCCCGAAACATTGTAGGGGCGGCACTCCGTGGCCGCCCCATGTTTGCGCAACTCTCTTCTTTCGTGATCGCCCTTGTCTTTGCGACGTTGGGGTGCCCACGGAGGGACACCCCTACAATGTTGCGGGCGCACTCCAAATGGCTCAAGTCTCTTGAGAGGTTGGGTCAGGCGCCAACTCCTGCTACCGAGAGTTGTTTCGTCTCCGCCTGACGCTTGACGATCACGAGCGTAATATCGTCGGCAGCCTGCGTGCCCTGAGAGAATTTAGTTAATGCCGATTCAATCCGGTCGCGCACCCCGGCAGCCGAGGCCTCGATATTGCGGGAGACCACTTCATAAAGGCGCGTTGGGCCAAACTCCTCTCCAGACGGGCTCGCAGCTTCAGTAACACCGTCGGAGTAAATTACCAGGACGTCGCCCATTTGCATTTGCGTGCGACCCTCGCGATATTCCGCGTTACGTCTTATTCCCAGAGGCAGGCCTCCGGAAGCGAGCTGTTCGACGGTGCCTGCAGCATGGATAATGAGCGGCGGATTGTGACCGGCATTGAGAAAAGAGAGGGCACCCGAAGCGGGATCCAATTCGGCGTAAAACAGGGTGACGAAGCGATTTGCCGGAATGTTGTCGGCTAAGTAGCGGTTCACCGCCGAGATTGTCTCCGACAAGGTGTCATGCGATCCGGCCTGTGCATGAACTGAGGCATGTAGGGAAGACATCAGGAGCGCGGCAGCCGTCCCCTTGCCCGACACATCGCCGAGCGCAATTACCAGCCGCCCATCTTCACGCTCTATGAAATCATAGTAATCACCACCTATTTCGTAACAGGGAAAACTAATGCCCTGCAGCTCATAGCCTGGTACCACCGGCGGTGCAGTGGGTTGAAAACGCTGCTGAATCTCCATGGCGAGCTGTAATTCGCGCTCCAGCCGCTCCTGCTGCAGGCGAGCCTCCACCAGCCGCGCATTCTCCACACGAATAGCCGCCACCGAAGCCAGAGTTCTCAGGACTTTTAAATGATCTTCAGTGAACCGGCCATCGGCGATGGGTGAGTCTGCGTAGATGATCCCAAAAACCTTCTCAGACACGCCCAACGGGACCGCCAGCACAGACCGAATACCCTGCAGCACTACTGTGCCGCTCGCAAATCGCGGATCGTGCTGAGCGTCCGAAGTCAGGACCGACTTCCCGCGCATCACCACTTCGTCTAAAACGTTACGGCTTACACGAATTTCACCCACTTCGCCCACTCGATCACGCAGCCGAGCTACCGCCACTCGCAGTTCCTGGCTGCCTTCGTCGCGCATCATGAGCAGACAACGATCTGCCGGCACTGCCTCAAACACCAGGGAGACGATCTGTTCCAAAGTTTCGTTGAGTGTAGCGGAGGCCAGCAGGGTGACACCCACTTTGCTGATCAGGGCAAGCAAATCCCCTTCCTTGCGAGTGGTGGTGATCTCTTCGGGTTTTGTGCGCGCGCCCTCGATCTCCTCCAACAATCCCGAGGTGGTGCGGTCGCCTGAGGCCAGGGCGATGGTCGCTTCAGGCAATGATCCGGTATTGTCCGTGATCATGGTGGCGCCCATGCTCGAATTGTAGGTGCCGTCGTCAAAGATGATCTCGGTCTCGCCGATCTGTATGCGACCACCGGTGGTGAGCGGCACAGTACCCTCAACCGTCAGCCCGTTGTAGACCGTGCCATTTGCGGAGCCGAGGTCCTGCAGAAAGTATTCATCCCCCTCGCGGCGCACTTCGGCGTGCACCCGCGAAGCGAAGGGGTCAGGAATACAGAGATCGTTGCGGGCTGAACGGCCCAACGTGATCCGTAGACGTCCGAGTGGAAAATGATCCGGCGCTCGGTCCGGATATCTGACTATTAACTCAGGCATTCTGTGAATAAGTTTCGGTCAGCAGATTTCGACAGCAGACGATCAGCCTTCCCGCACCACGATCGTATCGGCAATAAGATCGTGTAGGGCTCGCCCGCTCGTACTTAGCGCAGCTAATAGAAAGCCAAAGCCCAAGGTTAAAAATGATAACGGGTAACCAACAAAGTGACGAAGAAAGGACCGAGCCACCCCCGGTTCCGCTCCATTTGTTCGCTGCACCCTGAGTCCGGTCGCCCACTTGCCGAGAGTTCTACCAGTGAGACCGGCAAGGAGGCCCAGATTAAGCACCGCCACTGCAATAGCGATCAAGATCCCAACTGTTTCAGCCGAGCTGGCCGCGGCCCGGGCTCCGCCCCCCAACATTCGGGCGATGAGCGTGCTAAAAGCCACAATTCCTACCAGGATGATGTAATCGATTAGCATGGCCCCACACCGCAAAGCAAAGGGCGCCGGAAGACTCTCCACGAGTTGTTTCCGGATTCGCGCTCTTGAGTGTATCTGCGTTACCGCGGCTTGTTCAAACCTGGCAGTCATTAGAAGTTTGTCAGTAGTCAGTGGTCAGAGGTTAGTAGCGAGCAGCTGACTTTGACGTTTGAGCCCACATCGAACAGAAGCCATAGTCGAGTGTGTACTGGTCTACAGAGTGACGACGGACTACTGACGACGGACTGCCGGCTAACCTAAAAGAAAATGTAGTGTTGTTTCCCCGAGCCGAAGTTTATCTCCACTGTCCAGTACGCGCGGCTGCCGTGGCGCCAGCCTCACGGAATCGTTGATGACGGTGCCATTCACGGAACCAAGATCCTCGACCAGGAAAGTTTCCCCTTCCAACCAAATGCGCGCGTGGCGACGGGAAACCTTAGTTTCGAGATCGAACTTTGAGAGATCGATTTCCGGGAAGATGTTCGAATGCGGATCCGTCCGACCAACGAGATTATTGTCTTTCTGCAAAATGAAGGATGCATCGAGTTCGGTGGTCCCGGCCACAACCAGCTTTGCGGTGGGACGTGAAGCACGCAAGCTTGCGCTCGCGCCCACCCCCGCCAGTGGTTGCCGCGCTCCGCAGTGGGCACAGAAAACATCGTCCGCTGCGATCCGTCCGCCACAGAAGCCACAGAAAACGGTTTGAACTTGAACGGTCTCGCTACCGAGTTGCGGAGCTGGCACTCCAAAGCTAACCCGGCCAGCCAGCAATTTCTCCAGATGCGTAGCCAGCGCGTCGCGCATCTCGCCCGCGGATGCGAAACGATCTTCCGGCTTGTACTCGACAGACCGCATCAGAATCTCTTCCATCTCACTCGAGAGCGAGGGCGTAATCTGGCGTGGCGGTGGATTCTTGGCAAAATCAAAAATCAGCAGCGGATTGTCTTGTGGATCAGATCCCGTCAACAAGTGAAACATAGTTGCGCCGAGGCTATATACATCAGATCGAGCTTCGACTCTGCCGGCGAACAACTCAGGTGGCGCATAACCCATGGTGCCCACCGCAGTCACGCCTTTCTCTTCCTGCTTGACCCAGCGGGCAATTCCAAAATCAATGAGCATTACGCGGCCGGTATTCCCGTCAATCATCAAATTCGCGGGTTTGAGATCACGATAGATGATCTGTTTGGGACGACTGTGCAAGTACTGAAGCACATCCGCTACCTGCATGCCCCAGTCTGTCACAGTCTTCTCATCGATGCGGCCACCGGGCGCATTGCGCAAACGGGAAGCCAGATCTCCACCGGAAATGTGTTTCATTACCAGATAGAAACGTCCCAGCGACTCGTCGTAAAAATAGTCATAGATGGTGGGTATACAAGGATGCTCAAGCGAAGTTAATAAGAGCGACTCGCGTTTGAAATCACCGATCGCTTTTTCGTGTTGATTCGGATCGAGGTGTGCTTCCACCATCTCCTTCACGGCCCGGGAGGCGTCACCCAGATTACGGTCCTTGGCCAGATAGACCGCACCCATGCCGCCCCCGCCTATACGACGCGCAATCTCGTAGCGACCGTTCAGCACGGTACCACCGTCTAACTGTTTTATCGTGGGTTGATGCCCTCCAGTGATTCCCTTGTGTGGAACACTGTCGGCACCTTGAATCTTCATGCCTCCGGTCGCAGAACCACCCGGAGAGGCTGACGATATCGGTTTTGGATCAACCGAAAGACTGGCGCTGGCGGCTTCGGGCGGCTGCTTAACGGCTCCATCAGCGTCCGTATCGAGTTGACCGGTTTGTCTGTTTGCTACCGGAACTGATTCGTTCACTTGCTCAACTACTTCCTCCTCGGCAACTTTTGCCCCAGCCGGCGCGGGCTGGTCAGAGGCCTGGTTCAAGTTCGCAGACGCTTCGGCCGGCTGCTCGACGGCTTCATCAGCTTCGCTACTGAGTTGACCGGTTTTTCTGTTTGTTTCCGGAACTGATTCGTTCACTTGCTCGACTACTTCTTCCTCGGCAGCTTTTGCCTCAGCCGGTGCGGGCTGGTCAGAGGCCTGGTCCAAGCCAGCGCTCACAGACGCTTCGGCAACTGCAGGTTGCTGAGTTCCACAGCCGCCGCAAAAAGACTCGCCGGCCGCTACTGCGGCGCCACATCCGATGCAATCAGCCATTAATCGCGATAGCCTTCAGGGAGGTTTAAGAGTCCTTTCGGCCCATCACTCGCCGAACATTTCCGCGCCCAAAATCATCTGCTCAAGTGAAAGCGAAGAAAAGTCTTCCCCACAATGATCTCGTCTCCATCCTGCAGAGGTTGCAGGTGTCCAGGCACCAACCGCTTCCCTCGATTCACAAACGTTCCGTTGGTCGATCCCAGATCTTCCAAAAAGTAGTTCCCTTCGCGAACAGTAATCCGGGCATGACGCCGCGATACCTTCGCCTCGGGGTCATCGGGGTCCAGATCGACGTCGGGGAAAATGCCTCCATCGGCATCCCAGCGCCCGATTTGAGACTCGACGTTGCCAAGAGTGAATTTTTTGCCTGGCGAGCGGCCACGCTCGATCACCAGCCAGGCATTTGGCCTCGTTTCGGAGCCAAGGGAAGCAGCAAAATTTACCGCCGATTGCGAACCGCTGGCAAATTCCGGCTGCTTGATGGCTGGTGCATGTGAACCATTCTGCTTGTCAGAGTCTGCCTTCCATCCACCGGCACCCGGAGGGTTGGAGCGGAAATTCGGTCTTAAAGGAGCTCCACACTCGTCGCAATACTGCGAGCCATCAAGGTTTTCCGTTTTGCACCTTTCACAGGTAATCATCTATCGGTGGACCCGCGGCTGGCAGTACGGGTGTCCAAAACCAAGTCGGAGTAGAATTAGAGCCACGAAGAAGCAGGTCATTCTAGCGCGAAAGTGGCGGGTGCGCCAACGGCTGCGATTCGATTCCTGAATTGTCCTTTCAGACTTTAGTTTGTGGCCTCGAAACAGCTACCTCCAGGTTGAAACTCTAAAACTTAGGAAACCAAACTCCACTTTCTTGATTCCTATCCTGAGTCGAAAGTTTCGAGCTCGTGGGAAAAACCGGTAAAACTCCTACCAGGTTGCAAGGGTTATTTGAGGAGTCCGACTTGTTCTTAATGAAACTGTTTGACATTTTCAGACGTAAAAGCTACTCGAACGCGCGGTTTGGATTTAGCGCATTTCTGTGCAAGATTGTTGGTTATCACCAATCGCGAGCCTAAAATCCTGATCAAAGGTGCAACTCATGGCATTAACCCGTAAGAAGAAGATTATTATCGGCGTGTCAGCAGTGGCCGTTTTGGCGGTCATCATTATTATAAGCGTCTTCGCCAGCCGCAAGGAACAGGCTGAAGTGATGACCATTAAGGTAGAAACGCGGGCCGAGTTGCGTCAGACCGTAACCGCCTCTGGCGAGGTACGGCCGATACGCTATATTAAACTGACGAGTGAGGTCCCGGGGCGGATTGAAGAGATCTATGTAAATGCCGGCGATCAGGTCGTCCAGGGCAGGCCGCTGGTGCGCATCGATCCAACTCAGCTTCAATCCAGTCAGGAAGCGCAGTGGGCCGCGGCGCAAGCCTCGATGAACGATGTCCAATCAGCGCGTAATGCCGTCGTTTCAGCCCAGCAGAGTTTGGTTGTTGCCGAAGCTTCAGTGTCCTCGGCACGCCAGCAACTGGTTGCTTTGCAAACCTCCGTCGATCGAGCGCTAGTGGATCTCAACACCGCTCAACGCGAGCTCAAACGTTACACTGACTTGATCGAATCAGGCGTGGCTTCGCGCTTCGAGTACGACGCGGCGCGAGATCGTTATGACCAGGCGAAGATTGCCGTTGAAACCGCGCGAGCAAACTTGGAATCACAGAAGATTGCCGTTAAGGAGTCGGTCGAACGCGCCAACCAGCAGCGAATTGCCGTGGGCGACGCAAGGACGGGCATCAAATCGTCCGAGATGCGGGCGAGCCAACAACAGGCGCTTCTGCGAGGCCAATCGAGCCAGCGCTCCAAGGCCACTCAATTATCGCCTCTGACGGGCGTGGTTGCGGACATCCCGACGAGGGTTGGTGAATATGCCGTAGCTGGTCTTTCCACCACCCCCTTAATGACCATCGCCGACATGTCGACGATCAACGTTGAAGTCAACGTGGACGAGACCGAGATTTCCAACGTCGAAGTGGGCCACCCAGTGAAGGTTAAGGTTGACGCCCTTGGTGACAAAGAGATCCAGGCGGTGGTGACACAAAAGAATCCCCTGGCAGTATCCAAATCCGACACCCAGGGCGGCCTTTCAACTCGCGTGAACGTACAAGAGGCAAAGGAATTCAAGGTGACCGTCGAACTGCGTGATATGACTGATGAGGTCCGTAACGGTCTTCGGCCCGGGATGAGCGCCACCGCCACAGTCACCACCGAAGTGAAAAGCAATGTAGTGGCAGTACCGCTCGAAGCGATTGTCGAGAAGGCCCCAGCTCCGGCACCTTCGCCATCGGCGACCGTCGTCGGAGGCGTGACCGCGCGTGCTGCCACCGAAAAACCGAAAAATCTCAAGGGCGTTTACATTCTAGAAGGCAACAAAGTGAGATTTATCGAGGTGACTACCGGAATCACCGGTGAAGCCGACATCGAGATCACTAGTGGTGTGCAACCGGGTATGGAGATTGTCCGAGGACCCAGCCGCGTCCTCAAGACGCTGAAGGATGGACTTGCCGTCAAACGTCAGGAACGAAAGACCGGCGCTAACGCAAACGCGAACGAGGCCAGTTAATGCGCGACGTTACACTCGCAACCCTTCCCTCCGAACCAACCGTGCAGCCAACGCAAGTCAACGGCCATCGTCCCACGGCCCTGATCTCGATGCGCGACATCTGGAAAACTTACCAGATGGGTACCGAGGAAGTGCACGCGCTACATGGTGTCTCGTTTGAGGTTCATAAGGGTGAGTACATCGCGATTATTGGCCCATCAGGATCTGGTAAGTCTACTCTGATGAACCTGATTGGCTGCCTCGATACTCCATCAAAGGGTGAGTACTGGCTCAACGGCAAGAACGTGTCAGAGATGGACGACGACGAGTTGGCGCGGATTCGCAATCAGGAAGTCGGTTTTGTGTTTCAAACCTTCAATCTGCTGGCTCGTGCAACGGCTCTTCACAACGTGGAATTGCCTTTGATCTATGGTGGAATTGGTTCAACCCAGCGACATGAAATGGCCAGGCAGGCGCTCAAAGCGGTCGACCTTATGGACCGCGTAACGCACCGTCCAAACGAACTCTCGGGCGGCCAACGGCAGCGTGTGGCCATTGCCCGCGCCCTGGTAAATCATCCCTCAATTCTGTTGGCGGACGAACCGACGGGCGCGCTCGATACCCACACCAGCGGGGAAATCATGGACCTCTTCGAGCGCCTGCACTCTGAAGGCAATACAATTATTGTAGTGACTCACGAACGTGATATTGCCGCGCGCGCTCATCGCATACTCTCCATCCGCGACGGGCTGATCGAAAAGGATGAGAAAATCAGATAGGGCACTCGGCTACTAGCAGCTAGCTATAAGGCTGCTGAAAAACTAAGAACGATCCAAGCGGGGTCCCCACGCGGGCAGTCCGCGTGGGTGCTAGGAAATCACACGAACAGACAAGGGAGGCCTTAGTTCGAGTCATTCGTGTGCTTTCGTGGATCGCTCTGTCGGTGCCTCCAGTTCGCTGCTTGAACTCTGAACTTCCAATTGCAACAATAGACATTTAACCCGTAGTAACTGAACCGTGAAATTCATCGAAACACTGAAGCTTGCGGTCGCGGCAATCTGGGCGCACAAATTGCGCTCAGCTCTGACCCTGCTGGGCATGATCATCGGCGTGATGGCGGTCGTAGTGGTTTACTCGCTAATTCAGGGCTTTAACACTTACGTAGATGAGAAGATTGCCGGCATCGGAGCCAAGTCGTTCACAGTTCAGCGTTTTAACCCGCTCGAGGATTTTAAAGATACCGACACCATTGCCGCCGCCCAGCGCCGGAACAAAGATCTAACCCTGGAGGATTACGAGTATCTCAAAGAGAGAGCCACACTGATCGGTAGGATCGGGGCCCGGGCCCGCGGCACACCATCTGAAGTAAAGCGCGGTGACGAAATTCTCATAGATGTTTTCGTTTCCGGTGCGACCGCCGCCATCGCAGACATTGAGAATCGAGACATCGCGGACGGCCGCTTTCTGGTAGACGCCGAGAACGATGCTGCACAGCGCGTCGCCTATATCGGAGCCGACGTGGCGACCAAGCTGTTTCCGGTCGGCAGTCCGGTGGGCCAGGAGATTTCCATTAGGGGCTTGCCCTACCGGGTGATCGGCGTCGAAGCCGCCAAGGGTACGGTCTTCGGCATCCCGCAGGATAATTTCATACTCGTACCTCTGAAGACCTACGCGAACAACTTTGGCAGATTGATTCGCCAGCGTTCGCTCTACGTTGCGGCCACATCGAGGACGGATGATTTATTTGATGACGCCGTCGATGAAGTGCGGTTTCTGATGCGCAACCGACGCAAGTTAGCTCTTGATGAGAAAGATAACTTTGGCATTGTTACTCCTGATGCGATCACGGGACTGCGCGACCGTTTATTCGGAACCATTTTTATCGTGGCCATTGCGGTGCCCAGCATTGCCTTGCTCGTGGGCGCGATCGTGATTATGAATATCATGCTGGTTTCCGTTACCGAAAGAACGAAGGAGATCGGGATCAGGAAATCACTTGGCGCACGCCAGATGGATATTCTGAAGCAATTCCTGGTTGAGGCTGTGACTCTGTCAGCGATTGGGGGAGCGATTGGTGTTACCATCGCCTGGATTATCGGGCGGGTGCTAACTGCGGTTTTCTTTCCCACTTTCCTCTCGCTGGGCGCAGTTTTTATCGCGGTCGGCGTTTCCATGGCGGTTGGTGTGATGGCCGGCGTCTTTCCAGCGTGGAAGGCCGCCAGGCTCGATCCGATTGAGGCGCTAAGGGCGGAATAAAAACGTCAGTGGTCAGTTGTAGTAAACGGACGGCTCGCTGGGTACTACAGTTGACAACTCACCACTGACAACTGACCAATGCAATGAAGCTTTTACGTAGCGACATTTACGAGAATCTTCGACTGGCGTTGTCGACCTTGCTGGCCAACAAACTCCGCTCGTTCCTAACCGTATTCGGGGTGGTGATCGGTGTGATCACTGTCATGCTGATTGCTTCAATCATCAGCGGTATCGACGTGTCAGTAAAGAAAGAAGTGGAATCGTTCGGCACGCGCTCGATTTTTATCAGTAAATATAGTCCAGGGATCCAGCACGGACGCCGATCGCGCGAAGAGCGCATGCGCAAGGAACTCACCTACGACGATGCGATAGCGCTTTCCAGTCTACCTACCGTTGAATTGTCTGTCCCCTTCCTCGATATCACGAATAATTTCTTCGGCCAGAAGCTTCTGGTTTCAGGTGGCGGAAAGACCACCGCCGGGATCGCGTTGCAGGGCACCTTGCCGGAATTTGAACGTGCGGGAACTCAGATTGTTTCGGAAGGAAGGTTTTTTACTCAGTCGGAGGAAGATACGAGGCAAGAGGTGTGTGTAATCGGTTCAAAAGTGGCCGATGACTTTTTCAAATTTGGTTCGCCCGTAGGGCAGACGATCAAGATCGGCGCCGATGAGTTTCGGGTGGTAGGGACATTGCAGAAACGCGAGCAGTTTCTCATCAGCGGCGGCAGCGACGATCAAAACAATGTCATCTATCTGCCTTTCAGTGTCGCCAAAAAACTCAAACCCAATGCCGATGACATCTACATTCTGGCCGTCGGAAAATCCGGGCTGATGGATGAGGCTAAAGACCAGGTTCGCGATCTGTTGCGGGTGCGGCGGCAAGTGCCGTTTGCAGCGCCTGACAACTTCGGTATGCAGACCGCCGAAAGCATCCTCGATAACTTCCGCTCGATTACTGCGGGGCTCGCAATCGCCATGGTTGTTATTTCTTCGGTGGGCTTGATGGTTGGTGGAATCGGAGTGATGAACATCATGCTGGTTTCAGTCACTGAACGCACCCGGGAAATCGGTGTGCGTAAAGCGATTGGGGCCAAGCGCAGCGACATCATGTGGCAGTTTCTAATTGAGGCTGCCACACTCACCGGCATTGGCGGGATAGTAGGCCTTTCAATTGGCTGGCTCTCAACATTTCTGCTGCGGCTGCTGCTTCCTTCTTATGTGCCGCTTTGGGCGCCGATCGGTGGCTTCGTGGCCAGTGTCGGCATCGGCCTTATCTTTGGGCTCTGGCCCGCATGGAAGGCGGCACGTCTCGATCCGATTGAGTCACTCAGATACGAGTAAAGTACTTCCAAGCCATTTATGTGTGGCTGGTTGGATCTTTCACATTCAAGCTCAGCAAATTTGCAGGTAGGGAAGGGGGCCAAGCGAAGCGCGCCCCCGCTCAAGCTGCATAGCCACTGCCCTTGCATTCATGCTTCGTTCTCAGGAGATAAAGCTTGAGAACAGCGTGGCGAAGATCATCGCGAAGATCAGGCCCAAAATCCACAGGGTTATTGAGACTCCCCACGCGGCGCTGGAACTGACCTTTTGCCCGGCGTTCGCTAACCCCCTGGCCCTTAACCACAGGCCGTAAAAAGATAGAACGCCGATGGCGGAGCCCAGGACGAAGAGCGCCGGGTTGTCGGCCGGCGCAAACAGTATTCCCAAATTGTCCTGCACTAGAGTTTCCTGCCCTATAATCGGGTGAATGTCTTCCGGCGCCTTGACGTAGAGAATAACTAAACTCAGGATTTTAGAAACTACTGCAATGGGCAAGGATGCATAGAGCATCGCCGCGAACGCCTGCCAAAAATTGATGCGCCCTCCGAAAGCGAGCACTCCCAACAAACAAAGGGCAGCTATAAACGAACCAAAGACAAAAACAATCACAAAGCTCTTCGCGGCCGTCTGGATTCTTTGGATTGGCTGTGTTGCTTTCTGGAGCTCCTCCTCTTTCGATTTCTCCATTTGCTCCGGTGGAGGCTTTATTGGGGCCTCCGCCAGTTTATCCATCGTGTAGTTTACGATGACCTCCGGAGTCAGTCGCTGCGTGAAGGCTGCAAAGTAAAGAGCATTGACTGCACCTATGACCAAAAGCGCCGCGAGCCAGTGCGGGTGCGCTCTTAGATTTTTAAACACGCGGGTGGGCTCGTAGAAGATTCCCATTACTTTCTGCACACCTGACATCGGCGGCTCTGCTGCGCCAGTTGGTTTAGGAAGTCGGACGAAGCTGAAAGCAAACAGCAGCACTCCCCAAAACGCGCAGGCGAGACCCGTCAAAACTCCTCCAGGAATAAAGTTTGCTATTCCGCCAATAAGAAGCAGGACGCCAAGCACGAACAGCGCTATCGCCGGCACCCTCAGGTGCAAGGGACGTGGGGCCGGAGCATCAGCCCGCGCGGGTGGTGATGTGGGCGCGTGAAAGGTTTCGATGTTCGAGTCGCTCATTACTGTTCCTCCTGGGGATCGAGAACGGGGAGATAGCTTACATCCAACTCAAAAATAATCGAGGCTAACCAAGTTCCACTTTGTGGCGCTTGATACGAACTTTCGTAAACTTATGTTTCGGGTTCGTATCGTCCTACTCCGCTTTGGGCGCTTCACTCCAGCCTGGTACTCGAATGCATGCCACCCGATGGCCTGGTGACAATTCGCGCAACGCCGGATCTATTCGCGCACACTCGTCAATGGCAATGGGGCAGCGGGTGCGAAACCGGCAGCCGGAGGGTGGATTGATGGGCGTGGGCACATCGCCATGCAAGACTATGCGCTCGCGTTTCCGCTTCGGATCCGGAATCGGAATCGCCGAGAGCAAAGCCTGCGTGTATGGGTGAAGTGGTCGCAGGTATAGGTCTGCCGCACTCGCAATTTCCACAATCCGCCCAAGGTACATCACAGCCACGCGCGTCGAGATGTGCTCCACGACGGCAAGACCGTGCGAGATAAAAAGATAGGTGAGACCGAACTCCTTCTGGAGATCCTGTAGCAGGTTGACGACCTGGGCCTGTACCGAAACGTCAAGAGCCGAAACCGGCTCATCTGCCACTATCAGTTTCGGATTCAGCGCCAGCGTGCGAGCAACCCCGATACGTTGGCGTTGCCCGCCCGAAAACTCGTGTGGGTAGCGTTTGCGGTAATCAGGATCGAGTCCAACGCGTCGCAACAGCTCACCTACCCGTGCATGTCGCTCGTTCTTGGTTCCTATTTTATGAATCAGGAGGGGCTCTCCCACGATGTCGCCAACTCTCATGCGCGGGTTTAGCGAAGCATAAGGGTCCTGGAAAACAATCTGCATCTCGCGGCGCAACTCTCGCAGGTCACTTCTATTTAATGAACGCACATTGCGTCCATCGAAATCAATTTGGCCGGCGGTTGGCTCAATGAGGCGTAGCAGGCAGCGACCTACGGTAGACTTTCCGCATCCCGATTCCCCTACCAGGCCCAGGGTTTCGCCACTCAGGATTTCGAACGATACGTCATCTACGGCCCGCACAACGTCGTCGCTTCCCTCAACCGGAAAGTGTTTGACAAGATGACGGACGTTGACGAGCTGTTGATGAGTTGTGCTCACTAAACCATCCAAAGGCATCCACAGATTAGGCAGATTACATGGATTACTGATTAAAAGTAGGCTTGCTGACGATCGTCTGCTGCCCTCCCTCTCCTTTCCTCTTAATCTGTGGAATCTGCGTAATCTGCGGATTGTTTGTGATGGTCCGCCGTCACCGCCGCAGCCAGGTCAAAGAGTACGCAGCGCACTTTCACCCTGCCTTCCAGATCGTAGAGTGGTATCTCGCCTTCTGTGCAGCGCGGCATCCGATATTGGCAACGTGGAGCGAAGTGACATCCGGGCGGCAGATCTGTAGGACTCGGAACCACGCCTTCAATGGTCTCCAGCCTTTCTTTCTTCGCTACATGTTCCACAGTGAGTTTCGGAACGGAGCGAAGCAGCCCTTCCGTGTAAGGATGCCTGGGTCGCGCAAACAGCTCCTCAACCGGCGACTCTTCTACAATCTTCCCCGTATACATCACGGCGACTCGATCCGCTACCTCAGCTACCACGCCCAGATCGTGAGTAATCAAAAGTACGGCCAGCTCACGCGACTTTCTCAGTTCGTCCAGGAGTTCCAGGATCTGCGCCTGAATGGTGACATCAAGCGCCGTGGTTGGCTCGTCGGCGATCAGGAGTTTGGGATTACAAGCGAGCGCCATGGCAATCATTACGCGCTGGCGCATACCTCCGGAGAGTTGATGAGGATAGTCGCCGGCGCGGCGACCAGGATCCGGTATCGATACTTCACGCATCGCATCGATGGTTGCCAGACGCGCGTCTTTGCGGGAAAGTTTCCGATGCAGACGCAGGGCTTCGCCAATTTGCTCTCCGACGGCGAAAACGGGATTGAGTGAGGTCATCGGATCCTGAAAGATCATCGCGATATCGTCGCCACGCATCTGCCGCATCTCTGGTTCGGCGAGTTGCAACAAGTTCTTTCCGTCAAAGACAACGTCACCGCCGACGATCTTCCCCGGCGGCGCAATCAACCGCATGATCGAAAGCGCCGTTATAGACTTGCCACAACCCGACTCGCCAACAAGTCCGAGTAACTCGCCGCGGTCCAGATGGAAGCTTACCCCATTCACCGCACGCACCAGTCCAGCGCGCGTGGGAAAATGAGTTTGGAGATTTCGAACCTCTAGAAGATGTGACATTCTGCTGATTCGTGATCTGTGTGACTTCTTCCTAACCCCTCCTGTCAACCACGATCCACGAAGTCACCCCGAAGCGGCACGAAGAAAGCGCTTAGTTCGAGTCATTTCGCGGGATTTCGTGGATCGTCTTATCCTTGTTAAGAACGCCCACTAATTTCAGCAGCGGGCCCGGGGCCTTGTCACTACACGGTTGCAGCTTCGCGGTACTCACCCCACACACCGCGGAGACGATTGCTGATCTCGCCGACGGTCGCATAAGCCTCAACGCAGTCCAGAATCCTCGGCAAGAGGTTTTCCGTGCCGCGAGCGTCTTGCTCCAATCTGTCCAGCGCCGACTCGACAGCCCGCGAATCGCGGCGGTCGCGAAGTGCACGCAGACGTTCCACCTGCGACTGTTCGACCGCCGGATCCACACGAAGAATAGATACGGAAGATTCCTCTTCAACTTGATAACGATTGACGCCTACGACAATCGCATCCTGAGTTTCTATGGCTCGCTGATAACGATAAGCCGATTCCTGGATCTCGCGCTGCACATAGCCCAACTCAATAGCTCGCAGCATGCCGCCCATTGCATCGATCTTTTCCAGATATTCTGTGGCCCGGTCCTCTATCTCGTGGGTGAGTTGTTCGATTACATAAGAGCCGGCTAGTGGATCGACTGTGTCAGCAACGCCTGACTCGTTCGCAATTACCTGCTGTGTTCTGAGGGCCACGCGAGCGGCCCGTTCAGTTGGGAGCGCAAGCGCTTCGTCCATCCCGTTTGTGTGCAACGACTGCGTGCCGCCCAGCACCGCGGCCAGCGCCTGAATCGTCGTGCGCACCACATTAACTTCGGGCTGTTGAGCAGTCAGTGATGAGCCGGCCGTTTGCGTGTGAAAGCGAAGCATCAGTGCCCGGGGGTCGCGCGCGCCGAAACGTTCTCGCATGATGCGCGCCCAGAGCCGCCGGGCCGCGCGGAATTTGGCAATCTCCTCCAGCAGGTTGTTGTGCGCATTGAAGAAGAATGATATGCGGGGCGCAAATTCATCGACTCCCAGACCCGCGTCGCGAGCGGCTTCGACATACGCAATCGCGTCGCCCAGCGTGAACGCTACTTCCTGAACGGCGGTGGAGCCGGCCTCTCGAATATGGTAGCCGCTGATTGAGATGGTATTCCAGTTCGGCGCTTCCCGAGCGCAGAAGGAGAAACTGTCGGTCACCAGGCGCAACGACGGCGCCGGGGGGTAAATGTAGGTGCCGCGGGCAATGTACTCCTTGAGAATGTCGTTCTGAAGCGTTCCCTTAATCTTGTGGAAAGGGACGTTCTGTTTCCGTGCCACCGCCAAATACAGACAAAACAAGGTAGAGGCGGTCGCGTTGATCGTCATCGATGTAGAAACATGGTCGAGTGGAATGCCTTCAAACAGCCGCAACATGTCTTCGAGGGAATCGATGGCTACGCCCACTTTACCCACCTCTCCGGCAGCCAGACGATCGTCGGAGTCCAAACCGATTTGGGTAGGTAGATCGAAAGCTACCGAAAGGCCGGTGGTGCCGTGGGCGAGGAGATATTTGTAACGTGTGTTGGATTCTTCGGCAGTTGCGTAACCGGCGTATTGGCGCATGGTCCAAAACCGGCCGCGATACATGTTGGGATAAATGCCGCGAGTAAAGGGAAACTCGCCGGGGGCGCCCAGGTCTCTGTCGTAATTAAGCGGGACGGTGTTCTCAGGATTGAAATCGACCCGCAGCTCTATTCCGGACGGCGTTTCGAAGCGCTCGCGTCGCTCAGCATCTATTTTTGTCGCCATGGCCTTCGGTTTCAGCACGAAGCAGTCCATTCCTCCGGTCAAAATGCGAAGTGCTCGAAGCCTAACATAGTGCTAGAGGGCCCGCAATTGAGTCGTCTTTTCGGGAATGGTTCCGTTGCATCACGACACGTTGATTCCGTGCAACCAGCCCGCGATAGCGGTCGACAGCGTAAAGCCTGGGGTGGAGCGCAGCGGAACCCCAGGTTAACCAACGAATAACATTCAACCAGCCCGCGATAGCGAGCGACAGCAGATCAGGAATCTTGTTCGTTCGTAACCTTCATCAACGATGTCTCTTCTTGTTGCCACCGCCGCCCGCTGCGCGGGTTAGAAACTAAAATGCGATTGACCTTGGGCTCACGCCCAAGGCTTTATGCTTTCGCCACGCTGCGCGGGCTCTAATCCAATTGCCGCCCGAAGTAGCGCATAGTTTCACTCCTATGTCAGAGTATTCGCCCTATGAAAAACGTTACCGTCACAAAGCGCGGCGCGAGCCGGGTGCGCCACGGGCATCTGTGGATTTACCGCAGTGATGTCCTGGATTACGGAGATGCCGAAGGCGGCGCGATTGTCGCAGTTCGAGATCAGCACGGAAACTTTGTCGGGCTGTCTCTCTTCAGTGACGCTTCGCAAATCGCCCTGCGTTTATTAACGCAAGCGGACGAGCCCATCGATCGCGATTGGTGGCGGCAGCGGATCATGGCTGCCGCCAGACGTCGCCACATGTCCCCCGACACGAACGCGTTTCGTTTAGTTTATTCGGAAGGAGATATCCTGCCCTCGCTCATTATAGACCGCTATAACGACGTCTTTGTGATACAGACTCTTTCGCAGGGTACCGAGGCAGTTAAGTCACTGATAGTCGAATTGCTGGTCGAAGAATTCGCGCCTCTCGCCGTGATTGAAAGAAATGATGTGAAGGTGCGTGCTCTGGAAGGACTCGAGCTCATAGCCGGCACGCTCTACGGACAAACCCCCGCACAATTGGAGATCGTCCAACACGGCATCCGCTTCCTGGTGGCTCCGCAGGAAGGTCAGAAAACGGGTTCGTTTCTCGATCAGCGTGAGAACCGTCTGGCGGCGCGCGCGGTTGCGCATGGGCGCGGGCTGGATTGTTTTACCTTTAATGGCGCGTTTGCGTTTTACCTTGCTGGTGCGTGCGAGAGTGTGATCGGCATCGATATTTCAGGCGAGGCGATCGACATCGCGCGTCGCAATGCTGAGCTGAACAACTTCAACAACGTCGAGTTTCGCGAAGCAAATGTCTTTGATGCACTGCGCGACATGGAAAACGCGGGAGAGCGATTTGACACGATCGTGCTGGACCCACCGGCATTTGCGAAGAATCGCGGCAGCATAAAGGCGGCTGCCCGCGGGTACAAGGAAATCAATCTGCGCGCGCTCAAAATGCTAAACCCTGGCGGCGCGCTCATCACCTGCACCTGTTCCTACCACATGTCCGAGGAGGTGTTTCTTGGGATTATCGCTGAGGCAGC